>NZ_LGSU01000075.1 GCF_002260545.1 Hydrocoleum sp. CS-953
AAAATTTACAAGCCGATTTAACAAATACTATAGATTGCAGTGAACAACAAGGAAACAGCAATAAAAATATATTATTCGTCACACTCAATTTAAACCTAAGTAATCCTAATCCAGTTACTCAAATCAATCAATGGTTTGCCGAAAATCCCCAATTTAAAAAAACAGAAAAATATCAAATCTTAGGATTTCAAATTATTGGAATAGAAAACTTGACCAAACAACCTTCAGTAGTTCAACGGTCATTCATTACTAATCTCAAAAAAATAGCAACAAATCTATCCAAATTAGAATCTAGTATCTTACTTTGGATAAATAAACCTTGGCTAAATACTATCAAACAGTCGGCACCAGAATTTTGGAATTGGCATACAGGTATATTTGAATTTGAAGGAGACCCCACCCCCATAACTCCCAGAAAAAAAAAATCATCATTACCAAACAAAAAAAAGCCTCAATCTTTCTCCCCATTAATAACTAGCAAACCTACCATCAACATAGTAAGACCATTAATGGCACTCGAACAAAAGTCTTACACTGTTGAATCAAAAAAATCTCAAGCTTATCTTCTTCCCCCAGCTCCACAAAAACTGCCAGAGCTGTCCATCAACCATAGCCAAAACCAGAAGAATATTCCACAGCCAGAATTAGAATTAGTAGAACTAGCAAATTTAGTATGGGCAGAAATTTCTAGAAACTCTGGAGAAGAAAAAAATTCCCAAGAAAAACAACAGTTTCAGATTATTAAAGAGATTCAAGATTTAAACAAATCTCAATATCCATCTCCAGAGTTAGTTGTAGCTTATCAAACTCTAGGGGATTTTCATCGCGATCGGATTTTAGCAGGGGAAGTCTCAGAGCAAAGTCTAATTATTGCCATTCGTGCTTATGAGATGGTCATCGAGTGGACATTTCAAGATACAGGAAATATCAGCCAATTTTCTCCATCCCAAATTCCTATTCTTGACATTCTTAATGACCTTGCCACCCTATACTGGATTTTATCTCGTCAAATCAAATCCAGTAAGTCTGATTCATTAGTTTATTTAGAGCGAAGTATTATTCTCTATCAAATGGCAATGGGTGAAATTACCCCATCCCAAAAAGATACTTATGCCAGACTACAAAAAAACTTAGGTTTAGCTTACGGAGACTTAGCTACCCATCAGGAGCCACAACAAAATTGGGAAAGTTCCATAATAGCTTATCAGGAAGCCATCTTTTATCTAGATAAAGTAGCTGATGCTCAAGATTATGCCACAACCTTAAATAATTTAGGGACAGCTTATTGGAATTTAGCCCAATATACTCAAGAAGTTGAGCATTTGCAAGGGGCAATTTCTGCTTATGCTGAAGCTATTGATTACTTTACGCCAGAAATTGAACCCTTAAACTATGCCATGATTCAAAATAACTTAGGTATAGCTTACTGGAACTTAGCTCAATTTCAGACAAAAGCATCAGAAACTCTAATTCTCAAAGCTATTGATGCCTATTTAATCGCCTTAAACTATCGTACTCCAGAAAATCTTCCCCTTGCTTATGCCGCAACAAAAAATAACTTAGGTACCGCCTATTGGCATTTAGCTAACCAATTTGAAGAACATCAAATTCGGAGTAAACTTTTCCATGAAGCGATCGCTGCTTATTCCCAAGCTGTAACTATTGCGCAACAGTTTTCTCCTTCTCAACTCACTTTCGACCTACTGGCCACTTATAATAATATTGGACTTGCCTATTATCAAATAGCTCTAGAATCGGATACCATATTAGACAAATATAGTCAAATTAGTAATTTAGAAGCAGCTTTGGAGCATCACTTACTAGGTCATAGTGAGATACCTGAGACTAATATGAATGAAATACAAGGAGAAGAAGCGAGTATAAATTACATTCTCAGAATTATTCGTATCTTCTACAGTAAGTATGGAATAGAAGGGCAAAATTTAGCTCTTTCTAAAATTCCTAGCAATTTATTACCTAAAATATTACTG
>NZ_LGSU01000750.1 GCF_002260545.1 Hydrocoleum sp. CS-953
TAAACTTCCAAAGAGATTTAAACTGCGTATCTCCTTAATAAAAGTTATTTTTTTATTAGCTGGAAATTCCTCTAATACAATATCAAAAATAGTTTTTGGTTCGGGAGGATCTATCTTCTTATTATCGACAATAGGAATATGGTTTACTACAGTAATTTTATCGGCACTTACTTGAAAACAATCTTCTATTTGTTTCACCAACTCTGTAGCTTCTAACATTGTTATTAATTTTATTCTTTCCAATATTTCATCAGTTTTTATAGACATGATGCTTTCTCCATATAATAAAAATTTTATATACTTTAAATTTATCTACAAATTACTTAAAATAATTACTTTGCGCAAGTTAAAAAAGCTGTTTGTTCATACGCAGGATTTGAACCTGCGAAATCCTTTTTTGGATTTGCTTGATTATGAGTCAAGTGCCTTAAACCACTAGGCTAGTATGTAAGCTTTTTCTGTTAGGGCGCAAAGTAAATATTTTGATTTTTTATTGAATCTTTTTAGAGTGGATAAGTATTGTGATTGACTAATATAAAATCTTATGATTTTGCCTGCCCTAAATATTTTGTAATCATCTGTAAATCTGTTTAATACCTTTTGCTTTGGTTTAAAATCATCTCGCGCAAGTCAAGAAAGCTATTTGTATACACACAGGAATAAAACCTGCATTTGCTTGAACCACAATCAAGTGCCGTTTGGCTAGTATGTAAGCTTTCCCTGTTAGGGCGCGAGATAAAAATTAAATTTTTAGCAATTTATTTAATTATATAAACTGACATTTTTTGATGTCGAAAATTACTATAATCATTGTTAAATATGTTTGAAAATATGTGTCGTACTTGGCTTTATTGTAGTAGTTTAAATTATTTCGCGCAAGTCAAAAAAGCTGTTTGTTTATACGCAGGATACCTGCATTAGCTCTCGCTAACTTGAGTGAAAGTCAAGTGTATGTAAGCTTTAATTGTTAGGGGGCGAAATGATTGTTTTATGTTGATAAATATAGCAATCCTAAATAGGTTGTAAGATTTTCTCGTAGGGGTTTTGTTTCCAAATCCCTTGACGCTTGGGTTTGGAGACCAAACCCCTACAGTTTTTTCTCACGAATGATTTCCTATTGTTATATATTTTTTGAAATTAGGAATTAAAATCACCTCGCGCAAGTTAAGAAAGCTGTTGTTTCATACGCAGGAATTGAACCTGCTACCACTTGCATTAAAGGCAAATGCTCTACCAAATGAGCTAGTATGTAAGCTTTCATTGTTAGGGCGCGAAGTGAAATTCTCTATGCTTTATTTAAGCTATTAAAGCTGTTTAAACGTGAGTATTAAAAGTATAAATAGCATCTTAAGAGATAGGTTTTTACTAATTTGAAAACTTCTCTAAAAACATAAATTGAATATTTAATTTTCTAGGTTCAGTGATTAGGCAGCTTTGCCTCTTTATTTACCTGATATTTTTATGCTACATAAATAATACATAACTGTCAAGGGGGTAAGAAAATATTTTTTGAAGAATCTAAAAGTCAGAAATATTCATATTTAAAATTCTTT
This sequence comes from Hydrocoleum sp. CS-953, assembly GCF_002260545.1. GTDB lineage: Bacteria > Cyanobacteriota > Cyanobacteriia > Cyanobacteriales > Microcoleaceae > Trichodesmium. The sequence continues at coordinate 1,554 of NZ_LGSU01000750.1, forward strand.
GACATAGAAAATATTAGTATGAACTTTACGGAAACCCACAGACTCATAAAGTCGAGTTGCTCCCGACGGGTTCTCAGCATCAACACCAAGTAACGCCTTATCCATACCAACATCTCGTAACCGTTGCATTCCAGAAAGTAACATAGCCTTTCCTAACCCACGCTTCCGAAAACCACGACGAGTACCGAGAATAACTATTCCACCTTCTTTTGTTCCTTTGTCCTAGTTTTTTTCTGGGTTAATAAAACAGCAACAAAAACCAGCAAATGTACCATCACTAGCACTAATTGCAACTAAATCTAAATCTTGTCTGTAGTCAGGGTGACTTACTTCATGTTGCAACTGCTCAACTGTCAAATCATGGTGGTTCCAATGATCGATAAATGTTTGGTTAAACATCTCCACCCATGCTTCTAGGAAATGTCGCTGCCCAATTTCACTAGAAAATTCCTGAGATAGAGCAGACTCCAATGTAAAACCTTTGGGTAACTCTGGTTTGGGAAAAGGTTCGGTGAGCGATCGCTCCATGCGCAAAAAATAACGACATGGGGTAAAACCACAACTTTCTAATAATGCGATACGTTGAGTTTGAGTGTCGCGACTACCTGAGCGCAACTTTACAGAAGTATTTCTATCTGTAGCGACTTCCCGTATTCGTTGTTCACTCCATTTAATGATTTCTTGTTCTATACCTTCGCCTCTGAAAGTAGGATGAACTTTGAAAGAAAGATGAGCATCAACTGATAATTCTGGGATTGATAATTGCCCAAAAGCAATAAGCTTACCATCTCCATCTTCCCAAAGACTAATTTCACGCTTTATGTCTGGAGCTGGACTATTAAATTCACGTTGCAGAGAGGAAATAGATATCCATTGATCTAAGTGATCGACTTCTTCACAAGCTTGGAAAAGTTCTGCGATAGTGCTCCGCACCGCTGCGCGATCGCCTCTAAATCATTTTCTCCCTGATAAGAGCGAGTTGCTAAGGTTTTCATATATAATTTCATAAATAATAACTGATAACTGAAATAACAGGGCGTCCGACGAGACTTGCACTCGCTTCCTTCGGCGTCACAAACCGACGTTTCGACTACTTCAACCTCAGACACCAAATGGAGACTAGGGGGGTTGAACCCCTACCACAACTTCGCAAGAGTTGTATGCTCCCATTACACCAAGTCCCCAAATATTTGATAAGCAATTTTCCATGAAAAAAATGTATTAACTTTCAGTCAAATACTTCGCACAAGTCGAAAAAGTAATGAATACAATACAGCCGTTCTTATCAGTTTTTAACCTGACAGTGAACGCGCTAATCTTTATCTCAGAAAGATTTAGAAAGCTTCGCTATTTCGGTTGCCCGAATATCGCTACTTTAGGACTGTTAGAAAATGTATGTATACTTTATCAGTTGGGGTGCGAAGTTATTTTAGTTATCAATTATCTAGTTAAGATTTAATTTTGTATTTTTTTATTCTTATTCAAATAGTTAAAAAGTCACTTCGTACAAGTCAAAAAAGCTGTTGATTCATACGCAGGATTTGTTCGCCGAAGGCGTTCCCGGAGGGTACCTGCTACAATTTGTGATGAAACAAATGCTCTAACCAAATGAGCTAGTATGTAAGCTTTTTTTGTTAGGGGACGAAGTGAATTTTAACTACTATTATTATGCTCCGCACAAGTCAATAAAGCGCTTGACACTAACGCTCTATCCGTTGAGCTACATTCCCTAAAAATAGTGGGAATGATAGGAGTCGAACCTACAACCTTTGGTTTAGCAGACCAAAATGTATGTACGCTTTACAAGTTAGGGTGCGGAACATTATAGCTTTAAGCATTTCCTACGGACTGCTGCGCAAACAGCTATTAGCTGTCAGCTCTCTACAATATTAATAAAGTTTTTATGCTGATAGCTACTGATAACTGCTGGCTTACATTTTATTTAACCATAAACTGCTTCAGGACGAACAATTAAATCCCCACTTGGACGATGGTCTAAAACGTAGGAATTAAAGCGTTCTTTTCCTACATCAAAATATTGAGATAGACGTTCTTTTATAGCATTTTCTTTCATATTTTCTGTGATGCCTAGTTGATTTTCTGTTACATCATAAGAACGCCCTTCAAATCTAATATGAACCATATCAACACCTCCTAATTTTTTATCTGAAGAAAACAGAATATTTTCCTAGTTAATTTTCTACTTTTTGCTAGTTGATAAAAGACTGATAATATTGCAGTCTATCAAATTTAAAAGAACCTCAAATTTCAGGTTTTGTATAATATAGTAGTCTGCTATTACTATTAGAAATATCCAAAAATTCTNAATATTTTCCTAGTTAATTTTCTACTTTTTGCTAGTTGATAAAAGACTGATAATATTGCAGTCTATCAAATTTAAAAGAACCTCAAATTTCAGGTTTTGTATAATATAGTAGTCTGCTATTACTATTAGAAATATCCAAAAATTCTCAATATTAGTCACAGAAATAATTTAACTTTTGACTTCTGACTTCTAACTTCCTTAGTTATCTAATAGATACAGCACTTTCCGTTGCCCGTGACGTACAAAGCTAACAGGCAAGATGCCTGTGCTACATGAATTTTACCATTTAAACTTGTACATCATTAATCCGAAATCTGCTGTATTTGTGAAAATTCTGTTAATTATTTAGTTTTCAAGGTGCAAATATGGCTTGTTTCTCTAGAGGTTGTTCGCCTCTCCTTTAACTGCCACATTTATATACTACATAAATAATACATAAAGTGTCAAGGGGGTAGAAAAAATTTTTTCTCAGGATCTTGAAAGTTAGCTATCTCAATAGATATAGGGAAATTACAGTTCTTAAAATATAGATATTCTACCAAAAAGCCCCCATAAAATCTAAAATCTAAATTTACAAGAAAAGAGGGAGCAGGGACATTCGCATTTTTGTTATGCAACGTCCGTACAG
>NZ_LGSU01000751.1 GCF_002260545.1 Hydrocoleum sp. CS-953
ACAACTTTCGTATAGGGAATGCTCCTAATTACGCACTTCGGCTGTCGCCGACATATAAAGCGGAGCTTTGCGTCAGCAAAACATAGCACCCGCCTTCCGAGATTTACTCTCAGAAGGTCTTACGGTTGCTCCACAGACAAGCCAGCGCGGTCTTGGGGGTCTCCCCCATGAGCGACTGGCGCTGACACTGCGAGTCCCGCAGCCAAAATGTTAATTGCAGCGTTTATGTCTCTATCATGGTGGCTACCACATTCAGGACAATTCCACTCTCTAATATTGAGAGGCAATTTTTCTACTACATGACCACAATTAGAACAGCGCTTGGAACTAGGGAAATATCGGTCCAGAGTGATTAATTCCTGTCCATACCATTCGGCTTTGTATTCTAATTGCCTCACTAATTCTCCCCAGTTAGCATCACTAATAGCTCTAGCTAATTTGTGGTCTCTTGGTGCGCGTTCCCTCTCTTGGTCAGCATTCCGCAAGCGAGCTGGCGGCGACGCGGGGTCTGACCGCTTGCGAGCTGGCGACGACGCGGGGTCGCACCGCTTTTTGACCATGTTTTTACTGCTAAATCCTCAACNCGGCTTTGTATTCTAATTGCCTCACTAATTCTCCCCAGTTAGCATCACTAATAGCTCTAGCTAATTTGTGGTCTCTTGGTGCGCGTTCCCTCTCTTGGTCAGCATTCCGCAAGCGAGCTGGCGGCGACGCGGGGTCTGACCGCTTGCGAGCTGGCGACGACGCGGGGTCGCACCGCTTTTTGACCATGTTTTTACTGCTAAATCCTCAACTACTATTGTTTGGTTTTCTCTAATTAGTTGTAGGGGAGCCGTCGGATTGGCGACGTATGTCAGTTTATGGGTATAGTCTCCTCCTGGGTCTTTAATTTTTGCGTGTATCTTGGCGACTTTCAGTCTGGCTTTGTGATAGTTGTTAGAGTTTTTGTCGGGTTTTCTATCTAGGGATTTCTGGGCTAACCTCAGTTTTTTGTGTAACTTCTGAAGATTCTTTGGGTTGGCAACTTTATCTCCATCAGTTGTAGTTAGCAAACTGGTAATCCCTAAATCAACGCCAACTTGTTTCTGAGTTGGCTTGAGCCTCAAATCTCTGGTAGCATTAACTCTCAAAGATACAGACCATCTACCACTTGGTTCAAGTTTGACAGTAATTTTACTAGGCACACAGTTTGNTTTTTTGTGTAACTTCTGAAGATTCTTTGGGTTGGCAACTTTATCTCCATCAGTTGTAGTTAGCAAACTGGTAATCCCTAAATCAACGCCAACTTGTTTCTGAGTTGGCTTGAGCCTCAAATCTCTGGTAGCATTAACTCTCAAAGATACAGACCATCTACCACTTGGTTCAAGTTTGACAGTAATTTTACTAGGCACACAGTTTGGCGGTAGTTGCCTACTCCATCGGATAGGTAATGGTTCTGCACATTTGGCTAAATATACTTGGCCATCTTTCCATCTAAATGCTGCCTTAGTAAACTCAGCATTGCCACCCCATACGCTTTTTCTTAAAATTAGGGTATTTAGCACCTCCGCTAAAAAAGTTGGTGTTTGCGCAGCATTCCGAAGGAAAAGCAGTCTGTAGATGTCTCAAGCCTTGCTGCAATGGTACACTGCTTACTTCAGTAAGGAAATCTAAATCTTCTTGTTTTTTCCAGTTAGTAAGCATAGTTGAGATTTGCTTGTAACTGACACGTTCTTTGTTCTCATACCATGCTTGAGTTCTTGCAGCTAAAGCCTTGTTGTAGATTAGGCGTACACATCCCAACGTTCTCCGCAACAGATTTTCCTGCTCTGGAGTTGGGTGAAATCTAAATTTGTACGCTTTTTCCTCCATTTACTGTTTGCTTTTCAAATTTTATACTTTAACAGATTATTTGTAAAATCGCAACATTGATTGGCATTCCCATACGACGCTCCCCTACGGGAGAGCGCGAGTCTTCTGCCAACATTTTGATAAAGCCAGATTAATTAATTATCCATTATCTATTGGTAAACCTATTTCCTAAGAGTTGTTAATTTTATAAGCAAAACAAATATCTATGAAGGGATAATTTTAAAATTCCCATGTTAAGCAAATTATGAATAAACGTAAAGATAGGGGTTTATTGAAACTATTCTCAATTATTTTACGAGTTTACTTAATTTGGAGTCTATGATATGATTTTTAAAGTCACAGGCTTGTTGTAATTAATTTATATAAAACAACCTTTAAACTATATTTAATTCGTATAATATTAAGTAATTTTAAATTTAATCTCTGGATGGAAAAAACAAATTTTCTGGGGACAACTTAACAATAGAAGCACAAAAATTGACAAAAATGTATATTTGTGCATATATAAAATTCCTGACTTCCTAAAGATATTGCAATTTAATCCAAATATTGTTTGTTGAACCTACAATAATCACAACTACATCCCTAAATTTGGGAGGACCTGTGAAAATCTTTGGGTTTTTGGAAAAGCCAAAGCCTTCTTTTGGAATGCCAATACCATTCAGATTGAAGATACCATCGTCATTAAAATCATGAAAAGCAGCAACAGCATAACTTCCTGGTTTCAAATTCTCAAATGTAATTGCGGGAGGTGGTCGTTGATTTAACCCCAAAAGCTTCCATAGGAATTCCACAATGTAAGCTAATTAAAAGTGCTAAACCTCTTGGCACATGACGATTACCTGGTTCAATTCCTTCTGCTCTAAGAATTTCTGTAAAAAAGGTTTTGAGTGGGCGTTGTTCACCATCAGTCACATAGTATATCTGTCCACCCCTACTCTTCTGAATGGCAGCTATAACTGCTGCTCCGTTCATTGTCTACATGAATGGTAGACAGGGTATGCTTTCCACCACCAATCCACACCCACTTACCTTCTTTAGCCATTTTTAACATATCATCGTAGTGAGGATTTTTAGGACTCCATATTGCCGGGGGTCTCAGAGCGATCGCTTCAAAGTTAGGTTCATTACCTTCTAAGACGAGTTTTTCTGCTAAGGCTTTGGTTTTTGAGTAATAATCTTGTAGCAGTCGTTTTGGTTGATATAGTTCATCTACATTTTTAATCGGTCTTCCATTAATGACAGATGCAGCACCTATATATATGAATTTTTTCACGCCAGCGCTTTTTGCCAAAGCTACTAATTGGTTGGTTCCTTCAATGTTAACTTTGTAGAATTTGTCATAGTCGTAGTTGACATCCTCCCCGGCCTAAAAAGCGCAATCCTACCGAACCGAAGTTCCTCGGTGGGTTGACGTCTCATTGGCTGCTGCTAACTTGACGCTAGTCTTATGCTTGCCTCCACGTCCGTTTAAAGTCTCGGACTGCCCGCCCGCGACTAATATATTTATGGCTGCATTCTCGTCTCGATCATGTTTAGCACCACAGTTGAGACACTCCCATTCTCTCACCGAAAGGTCTAGTTTCCCACCTTTAAAACCACAACTAGAACAGGTTTGAGATGTTGCTTCCCAACGACTAATTACTCGAAATTCACGACCATATTTTTCTGCTTTTCCTTCTAGGAATGTTCGGAATTGTCTCCAACCTAAATCAGAAATTGCTCTAGATAATTTACGGTTCTTGACCATTCCGGAAACGTTTAGATCCTCTAAAATAATTGTTTGGCTTTCACGAATTATTTCAGTGGATAATTTATGTAGAAAATTTGTCCTTGTATCTTTCAGTTTGCCATGAAATTTAGCTATTCTCAGCCGAGCTTTTTCATATCGTTTAGAACCGAAGGTTTTCTTAGATAATGATTTACTTAACTTTCTGTATTTCTTAATTCGTTTCTTCAATGGTTTTGGAGCATCAACCTTTCTACCGTTACTCAAAGTAGCAAAAGTTTTAATTCCTAAATCTATACCTACTGACTTATCAGTTTTAGGCAAAATTTCAGGTTGTATTTCTACTACAAAGCTCAAGAAATATCTATGAGCTGAATCTTTGATTACTGTTACTGATGATGGAGTGGCAGGTAGCTCTCTTGACCATACAATTTCAAGCTTTCCAATCTTAGCTAAATATACTTTATGCTGACCAATTTTAAACCCTCCCTTTGTAAATCTAGCAGTTTGCTTTGACTTTCTAGTTTTGAATTTAGGAAGTTTTATAGGTCTACCTTTCCTCTCACCTTTAGTTGACTTAAAAAAGTTTTTATAAGCCTGGTTTAAATCATTCAAAGATTGCTGCAATGGTATAGCAGAAACTTCTGATAACCATTCTCTATCTTCAGTCTTTTTAGCTTCGGTGATAAACTGTTTTTGTAGCTCAGAATTGGTAGGTTTCTTTTCTCCTAATCTATACTTTTGTTGGCAGCAAGCCAGACTATCATTCCAAACCACACGCACACAACCAAATAGTTTTGCTAATTGGTATTTTTGTTGGCATGTTGGATAGACACGATACTTAAATCTAGCTTTCATAACCGCATTTTAAAACTAATAATATTATAGCATACTTATCAAAGAAAAAAAAACAATTTAAAAGTCCCCCTAAAAGG
>NZ_LGSU01000752.1 GCF_002260545.1 Hydrocoleum sp. CS-953
AGCATAAATAATAAAATCACTAACTAAATATATCTGTTTTCATTTTATTTTTTTTGTAATCTAAGTTATTTCCCAACAACTCTATTATCAATTATCAATTATTAATTATCCATTATCCATTATTCCCCTACTGAGGTCTAATCTAACGGTTGTGGATAAGCAACTCCATAACCTTGACCATAGTTAATTCCAATAGCCTTAACTTTGTCCAATATCCCACGATCGCTCACCAACTCAGCGATCGTCTCTAAACCCATCACATGACTAATATTGTTCATCCCCTCGACTATGGCATAATCTATGGGGTCATTGACAATATCCTTAACAAAACTGCCATCAATTTTTAAGTAATCTACAGGTAAATTTTTCAAGTAAGTAAAAGAAGAAACCCCACCACCAAAATCATCTAGAGCAAAGCGACAACCCAAATGTTTAAGTTGTTTAATTAACAAAGCAGTTTGAGACAAATTAGCCATTGCCACTGTTTCTGTCAGCTCAAAGCAAACTGTTTGTGGAGAAATATTAAATCTGGCAAATTGCTCTTGCAAAAAAGTAATAAACTCCTTGTCATTAACAGTTTCGCCAGATATATTAATCCCATAAATAACCTCCCCTGAATTGTTAGGTGTTTGCCTCAGAAATATTTCATCATCCTTATTTGTAAAAGATGGTTGCAATTGACCTTTAACCTCTGATAAATATTTCAAAAAGTTTTTAATCACCCAACGGTCAATCATTGGGTTCANCATAAATAACCTCCCCTGAATTGTTAGGTGTTTGCCTCAGAAATATTTCATCATCCTTATTTGTAAAAGATGGTTGCAATTGACCTTTAACCTCTGATAAATATTTCAAAAAGTTTTTAATCACCCAACGGTCAATCATTGGGTTCAGATGATATCGTTCTGCTGCTGGAAGGAATGCCATAGGTGGAATGATCTTACCTGTTTCATCTTTCAAGCGTAGCAAGATTTCATAATAAAACTTACTCAAATAGGAGTCTGACAAAGGTGCAACAGCTTGGTAATACAAACAGAAAAGGTTTTCTTCACAAGCTTGATGAATTTTTGTCACCCAATGTAGAGTATTTTTTTGCTGTGGCACATCTTGATCGTCAGTTTGATAAACATGATAACAATTTCGACCTTGATTTTTAGCAATATAACAAGCAGCATCAGCAGCACTCAGCAGTACATTACTATCCTTCTCACCAGAGTTATTGAGACTTTCTTGGTTAATAGCCACCAAACCAACGCTCATACCAATATTAAAACTTTTCCCCTCCCAGGCAAACCGAAACTGCTGGAGGCGATCAATCAATTCTTGCACCAGTTCTTCAGCATTATTCATTGTACATTGTAATAATAGTAAGCCAAATTCATCGCCACCGAGACGAGCTACAATATCCGATTTGCGACATACAGAATTTAACAAGGTGCTGACTTGGCGCAACAATTCATCTCCTGCTTGATGACCACAAGTATCATTAACTATTTTGAATCGATCTAAGTCTATATAAGCAAGAGTATGTTCTTGATTGTTTTCCTGCACAGTCACCAAACAATTATCTAAGTATTTCTCAAATTCCCGACGGTTTAACAACCCTGTTAAAGAATCATGTTGAGCTTGCCAAGATATTTGATTTGTCAACTTGCGTTTGTCTGTCACATCCCGAAACACTAACACGGCCCCCAATATTTGATTCTCTTCTGTTTTAATTAGAGCTGCTGAATCTTCTATGGCATATTCTTGACCATCACGGGCTACCAAAATAATATTATTAGCAAAACTAACTATTCGCTGTTCTCGGAAAACTATATCTACCGGGTTCTCCATCGGTGTGCCTGTTACTTCATCAATAATTTGCAAAATCTCAGTTAGAGATTTACCCCTAGCTGCTGCTAATTCCCATCCAATCATTTTTTCAGCCATTGGATTTAGATAATCTACATGACCATTTTTGTCCGTAGTAATCACCCCATCGCCAATTGATTTTAATGTAGTTTGAACTTTTTCTTTTTCCTGGAACAAAGCCAACTCTATTTTTTTGCGTTCTGTAATATCTTCGGAAATGCCGACAGTACGATAAATTTCTCCACTTTCATTACGAACAGGAAAAGCACGAGTCCAAATCCAACGCATTTCACCATCAGGTCGTACAATTCTATATTCATCGTTGGTAAACTCACCCCGACTTTGTTTCTCAAAAGATGCCGCAAATAGATCCTTGTCTAGTGGATGAATACTATCACTAATTCTTCCTACCTGTTCATATAAATCTTTGACAGAGCGACCCCAAATATCTTCAAAACCAGGACTAATATAGATTAACTCACTTTTGTCTAGGCTGGCGATCCAAAATATTTCTCGAATATTTTCTGCCATTTGCCGGAAATTTTCTTCGCTTGACTTAAGAGCATCCTCCGTTTCTCGTCTTTCGATCGCTGTAGCTAGTAGATTAGCAACTGCTTGTAGAAAATATACATCATCCTCACTCAACCACCACCTCCTCTTACTATATACTCCCACTATTCCAAAAGGTTTCTCCCGATCGAGAATAATTACACTAATTCCTGAAAGAACTTGATAGTCGTTTAGCAGAACATTGTCTCTAAATCTTTCTTCTTTACGCAGGTCTTCAACAATTATAGGTTGAGATGAACGTAAGGTATAAGCTGCTTGAGAATCACTATTAATATCTAGGACAAAATTACCTACAACTCCTTCTCGCCAACCAAAACCTGCTCGTAACAAGAAAGCATTTTCATCATTGCGCAATTCCAGAATGTCAGAATATTCTACATCTAATGTTTGGGCAACTATTGTTACTATTTCATCCATCAGCACAGAAATATCTATACCCGCCAAAGCTTTTTGACTAAGTTCTGCTATAACTCGCTGGAGACGAACCTGATTTTTTAGAGCTTGATTAGCCAACTTTAATTGCTCAGTTTGCTCTAGAACTCTTTTTTCTAGTTGAGTATTAAAAGTAGAAAGTTTTTGTTCAGCGTATTTGCGATCAGTAATATCACGACCTTCAGGAATTAACAATACCACATCTCCCAGTTCATCAAAAACTGGTTTGAGGGAAAAATCTACTGTCATAACTTCGTGTTCTTTACCAACTACCATCATTTCATAACGAACAAATTCACCTTGAGCTGCTTTAGCGATCGCTTCTCTAATTTGTGCTTGGGCAACTTTATATTTAGTTCCTATATCTTGAGGGTTTTCCTCATCATCTACAGCTAACCACAACTGCGCTTCCCAAAAATATTTACCGATAATATCTTGATGTTTGGCATCAGCAAAATCTAAAAATGTCTGATTAGCTTCCAAGATAGTACCATCAGGTTTAAGAAGTCCAATAAATTGAAATGTTTGGTTAAAAATAGCTCGAAAGCGTCTTTCGCTCTCTCTGATAGCAGTAATATCTCGTCCCACTCCTTGGTATTCTACTAAGTTATCGTATTCATCAAATATTGCTCGATTCGTCCACTCTTGCCACTTGCGCTCTCCACTCTCCATTTCTACCATTTGTTCATAGGTGGCTACAGGTTGTTCTGGTGTCAGGATATCTAATTGTTGTTGGAGTTTTGCCACCTGTACAGATGTAAGAAACTGATAAAAACTTATTCCTATCAACTCTTCTGGTGTTTTATCAAAGTAGCGACAACAAGCATCGTTGACAAAAGTCAATATTCCGCCTTGATAAAAACGACAAATCAATTCTGTTTGGTCTTCGACTATAGCTCGATAGCGAGTTTCACTTTTTCGTAGTGCTATTTGAGTCTTTTGGCACTGTTGAATTTCTGATTCTAAACTTTCGTTAGTCGCTTTTAATTTTGCTGGATTAGGTAATGTTAGTGCCAGCGGAATTAGGGAAAAAAATCTTATTGATATATATAGAGAAAGTATAGCTGTAATTCCTTTAATACCAACTGATATCCAATAAGCAGGATGCCACAAAGTCCAAACTTCCATTAAGTGGGTTGTACCACAAAAACTGATGAAAGCCCCAAGAATCAATCTATTCTGTCGTTGATACAGCGAGTAAACTAAGATAATAGCTATAGAGTAGTAAGCTATTGCTATTAATGCGTCTGAGCTAGCGTTTAGCCAGATTAACCCTGAGTTCCAAAGATAGCATTGGCCCTTTGGTATAAATTGCCCAGGGTAAAATATATTTGCTATTAGTTGCCACATTGTTATTACTGTTTTTCTAACTTTTATATTTTGATTAGGGATTTTGTGATAATTTACTACTTCAGCTCAGGTATCAAAAGGTTTCTCAACTGCTAGTAGAATATGGCAAAGTTGATTTGTTTGATAGAAAATGCAAAAAAGGTAATTATTTATGAATCTATGATTCCTCTTTGCAGCCGAAAAGTTTAGACATCGTAACAATTGTAATAATTTAACCTTTTTTGTATACTTCTCTTTTCTAGCTACCAGTTAAGTATTCCTAGTTAGGGTTTTCCGTGACTGTTATAAAATTTTCTAAAATTGGTATTATAA
>NZ_LGSU01000753.1 GCF_002260545.1 Hydrocoleum sp. CS-953
AAGTAATACAACTGAAGCAATTTGTCAATATTGACATCAATAAATCTATTTGGATAGCATAGGATTAGTTAATCAAGGAAAAAATTCAAAATTAAGGAATAATTACCGAAAAATTATGGGTAGGCGCCTCCCCTTTTAAGGGGATAAAAAAAGAACATCCATAGATATTTCAAGCCTCCTTATTGTAGAGGTACTGTTAACTGATAACGCAGTTACGACCATAGGAGGCTAACTGATAACTGATAACTGAAATAACCTTGAGTTTTAATCCAGACTTATGTCGCAACGAAAGTGAAGTAGAAAGCAAACTAATTGTTAGTTATCTACTGCCGAAATTAGGATACGGTATCGAACATTGGCATCAAGAAGTAACATTTGGCAGTATCCGTTTAGATTTTTTGTCATTTGCTACTCAGAAGTTACCTTTTAGTTTAGATGGAGAATCTCCATTGAGTTTAGTTATGGAGGCAAAACATCCCAGAGAAAATTTAGACCGCCATCAACGAAAACTGAGGCGTTATTTGACAAGTATGAATGTAAAATATGGCTTGTTAACTAATGCAAAAGAAATTAGGATTTATCAAAGAGTAGGAAATGATATTCAGTTAGTGTTTAATTGTTTAGGGGGTGAAGTTGATGACAAAATAGAAGAAATTAAAAAATTAGTCGGTCGAGACTTTTTGCGTCAAAATCGGAGTTCTAATACAACAGAAACTCCGGGAGAAAAAGCAGAGGTAAGTGAGGCGATCGCTACTCAATCTGAGACAAAAGAAATTGTTAGCAATACACCAGAAAACCAGGCAAATCAAGTAAAGATTGAAACCGAGTCTAATCCAATTAATCAAAGTAGGAGAAATTCTATGAAAGTAATTGCTGTTTATCACAATAAAGGCGGAGTTGGAAAAACGACAACTGTAGTTAATTTAGCTGCTGCCTTGAGTAAAAAAGGTTATCGAGTTCTTGTAATTGATTTAGATAGTCAGGCAAATACAACATTTGCTACAGGGTTAATTAAATTTGATGATGAAGAAAATGATAATTTAAAAGATAAGTATATTTATCATGTCATCAACTATCCCAAGAAATTTTTCATCCCTGAAGTTATTCGCAAATCTCAGTTCAATGACCCTGAAATTGATGTCATTCCTTGTCACATTAGTTTAATGAAATGGGAAAAGCAACTATCATAAATTGATGCAGCAAAAACAAGATTAAGAAAAAAGTTAGATCAAGAGAATTATGATTTTGTAATTATTGACACACCACCTTCATTGAATCTTTATGCTAGAATAGCAATGATAACAACAGATTATTTAATAATTCCTTCTGACTTAAAAGCCTTTGCAAATGAGGGATTACGAAATGTTAAAAATTTCATTGAAGAGATTAATGAATTTAGAGACCAAATAGGTGTTTCAGAAATTAATATACTAGGTGTTTTACCTTCCAAAATTCCTACTAACAGTAGATATATTCAATATACTTTACCTCGTCGCAAAGCAATTATTCAAGAACGTTATAATTTGCCAGTGATGGATAGCTGTATTTTTCAAAGAGAAGATTTAGCTAAGTGTCTAGATAGAACTGTTTTAATAGATGATATAGAAGTTCCTAATCCTATATCAATTTTTGACTATAAATCAGATGAACCTTCCGTAGAAGAATTTGAAAACTTAGCAACAGAAATTATTTCAAAAGTATGAGCGATAACATAAATTTATCTACTTCCTTAGTAGACCTTGATAACATCACACCAAAGTTTGATATCTCTGAGTTTTCAGCAGATGAAGTTGAGAATATGGCTAACTTAATTCTGACAACAGGAGGTGTGGTTAGACCTATTATTTTGAAAAGAACAGGTATTGAGAGTTGCGAAATTGTCACAGGTGATTTTGAGTATCATGCAACTGTTAAAGCATCAGAAATAGACCCAGAACATTCAGGTATGATCAGAGGGTTTATTATTACAGAAGAACAGGAAGAAAATATCAGGAACCAACAGAAAATTTTGAGAGGTTTAGATTCTCCAATAACTGAATCTCCAGAAGTTCCTATTGATATTGAAGGTAGTCAAGTTGACTTAACGAAAATGTTTAATAATTTGAGATTAAGTTTGACAAAAGAACTAAATAGTCAACTCGATCAAAAATTTCAACCAATAACAACAAAGTTAGATCGAATAAATACATCATATCCTACTAATTCTCAATCTCAAATTAATAATACTGCAGAGGAAAAACTCCAGAATATCGAAAGTAAAATTGACCAATTATTACCCAAAAAACTACCAGAAATTGAGGAAATTCTGAATGAACAATTAAAAGTTATACGTCAAAAAATTAGTAATCTATCTAAGCAAGAAGCTTTATCTATATTAGTACAAACTCAAACAGCTTTAAGTAGACAAATAAAAGCTATTGATCGTGAATCTAATCAACTACAAAAAGTCAATTTGTTAACAGTAGAAACAGAAGATGAAATCAAACAAGCTTTCAAGCGAGTTTTTAGCTCTATATCAGGAGCAACTAAAGCATGNTCGCTACTTTTCCTTTGACTGTTTCTAGTTTTGCCTTGACAGTTTCATCTGCTACATTCTTGAGTTTTCCATCAATTGTACCATCAATAAAACTATCACGAAAAGCTTTAAGTAGACAAATAAAAGCTATTGATCGTGAATCTAATCAACTACAAAAAGTCAATTTGTTAACAGTAGAAACAGAAGATGAAATCAAACAAGCTTTCAAGCGAGTTTTTAGCTCTATATCAGGAGCAACTAAAGCATGGGAAGCAATTAAATATTGGCGAAAATCAGGTAAAAAGCTAACATGGGAAAATTTAGAAAACTCATCAAAAACAGGTCATCAAGATAAAATACCAAACTTCTCAAATGGTACTTACAAAAAGTTAAGAGATATCGGCGATATACCTGATTAATAAATAATACCAAATCCGCTTTTTTTGGAGTGTTATAAGAAACCGGGTTTATGGGAGGTAAATATTAGTATGGTAAAGCATTTAATACAAACCCGGTTTCTATATTTTTTGACAATTTGATATAATCAGCTTTTCTTTTAATATATGGCGATCGCATCCCCATCCCCAAAAATACCAAATATCCGTAGGTTGGGTTGAGGTAACGAAACCCAACTTTTACTTAACTATATCAAATCCACTTACTTTGGAGTTGGGAGATTCTAAAAGAGGGAAAAACCCCTAGTTTGGTAGGGGTTTGGTCACCAAACCCCTACGATATTAAATTTCACCGATACTACCAGATTTGATATAACTTATTACTTAGACTTAATATAGACATAAGTTGGGTTTCCCTTCGGGAAGCTCCGCTTTTCATGTCGCGCAGTGAAACACTGCGTTCTACCCAACCTACTGTTTATCAAAATAATTGAGTATAAAACCCCACCTTTGAAGGCAAAATGTTTTTGGAAGGTGACTCAAAATCTCCAAAAAAACTTCTGACTTCTGACTTCTAACTTCTGACTTCATTTACCCACCCTCATCAAAAAAACTCTCACACCTTTCCTTCTGAGGACAAATATCACACAAATACTCATGCTCCGTCCGTGGAGGTGGATCGGGTTGAAACTCTTCCCATCTCAACCACTCCCGCATCTCCTCTAACTTACCCGGAACTGAACCCTCCACCACATTCTCCAACTTTTCCCAGGAATAATGATACTCTCCTAACTCAGGCAAAACCCAATAAACAACAGCATCAACAGGTATCTTTTTCTTTTGCTTCAGTAAAAAACTATAGAGAGCAACCCCTATTAACTGAGACGATACTTCCACAGTTTCATAAGTTTGAAAATGAACCACACACAAGCGACGAGTCTCAAAATCAAAAATTAAATTATTAACTTTTCCCGTTAACTTTTGACTCTTACCACCTGCTATTTTAAAAGTATAATCTACAGATATTTCTCCCGTAATTAATGTGCGACGAATTACAATACTTTCATGGCAGTAACGCCGATTTTTAACAATGATTTCAGACATATTAAAAATCAGTTTAGTTAATACCTGCCAAACTTGATATAATCCTGTTGCTAAACTAATATCTTTTGTAATAATTGTTTGTAAATAAGGAAAGAAAATCAACTCATAAAATAACTGTTGTATTTGATTAGCGATCGCCTCTACCACCAATTCCTCAAATTGTCCTGCAAACAAAACTTGAATTCTAGATTCTTGCCGAATCATATTCATCAACTGATTAGCTAAATCAACAAAAGCATTATCAATTTCCTGAATATAACCCTTTGGCAAAAACAGATAATCGCCTCCAAAACGCTGTTTCAAATAAAACAAACGGGGGCAATCAAAAGCAACCTTAAGATCGTTAATACTAAATGGCGGAGATTGTAATTGAGGTTTATTACTTATTGGCATTGACAGACTATTTTGATTTTCCTGTTTTTTTCAAGCAATTAATGTAACTATAAATTCTGATAATTTATCAGTTTTATATACTCCAAATTAATTATAATTAATCACTATAATATAA
>NZ_LGSU01000754.1 GCF_002260545.1 Hydrocoleum sp. CS-953
CTTCAGGAAAACTTTGTTCTAAAGTTAAATATTGTTGAATTTAATACACATTTGATCTTGAAATAAAAATAGATTAAAAAAAGTCATTTCTCTAGAAGATAACTAAGTATTAATAAGTTTTACCCATCAGGAATATTAAAATTATGATCGTGCCATCTAACAAAAAAATTATTGAATCATTGGGTCGCTCTACTGAAACAGAAATAGTAAAAGAGATAGTTTTTATAGACTCTCATGTAGATAACTATCAAGATTTCGCCACAGAAGTTTCATCAGGAACAAAAGTATTTATTATTGAACCAAATGATGATGGTATTCAACAGATAACCAAAGTTATAAATAAATATTCTCAAATATCATCTATACATATAATTTCTCATGGTTCTCCAGGTTGCTTATATCTAGGTAATAGCCAGTTAAATATTAATAACATTAACAATAATTACTCCGCAGCATTAAAAACTTGGTCTGTTACCAATATATTCCTATATGGTTGTAATCTAGCTTCTGGGGATGCAGGTGCAGAATTTTTAGAAAAGTTGCACAAACTTACAGGAGCAAATATTGCAGCTTCTGCTCAAGCAACAGGTAGTTCTGCTTTGGGTGGAAACTGGGAGTTAGAAGTTACAAAAGGTGAAATAGAAGTTAATTTACCATTCAGCGATCGGATTCAAAATCAATGGGAGCATATTCTCGCTGAATTTGAAGATCAGCCTTATTTGTTCCAAGTTCTCAATGATGGGACTAATAGTCAGCTCAATGTATTCAACCCCACGCGACTTAACTACATTACTATAGGGGAGCCTCAAGTTGAATATAATGCAGCAGGATTTAATAGACAAGACAATTTTATTTATGGAATTAGAGGTGGATCTAGATCGGGAAATGTTATCCGTGTTCATTCTGATGGAACAGTTGAGGATGTATTGATTAATGGTGAAGTTATTACTGTACCAGAAACAGGAGAAGCAACAGTAGACATAAACGCTGGGGATGTAGACGATGACAATAATTTATGGGTAAAGACAGGTGATAGCCAACTAACCAGAATCGATCTTGAAACTGGAGATCGGACTCCTTTTAATCTTACTGGAGATGGCTTAGAACAAGTTGGAGATATAATCTACAACGATGATCAACAAAAATTCTATGGAGTCGGCCCTGATGGTAATTTGTATACTATAGATCCAGATGATCCAGAGGGACCGAGTATTACTACAACTGCAGTAGCAGGTTTGCTTAATAGGCAATATGGTGCAGCTTGGACTAACGACGCCAATACTTTATACGTTAGCCGAAATAGAGAAGGAGAGTTATATCGGATAAATGATTTCACTACTGATAACCCAGTAGCTGAACGAGTTCTTGACAATATACAAGGCACAGGTAATAACGATGGAATGTCAGATCCGGAGCGACCAGATCCAACAGATGTTTGGTTAATAGATCCCGATCCCGATCCTGGTATTATAGAGATTCCTGATGTTAACGATCTTTTTGACCACGAAACTACTTTTACTGAAGATACAACACCTGTAAATATAGTTACAGACAAGGTCTCGATCTCAGATTTTCTTGGCGTAAGAGATGATGATAATGATATTGTTGAAGGAGCCTTAACTCAGACTATTATTACCCTGAAGAGTCCTCAAGATACAGATGAATTACAGGTGGATGTAGATGCTCTACCTAACAATATTATTCGGTCTGAAGATAGTAATTCTAATTTGATTATTTTGGAGGATATTGGATTCCAGGATCCGGAGACAGAGCTTAGTACAAGAACAGGAGACTTTGAAATTGCTCTTCAAGCTGTTACATTTAATAACACCGATAATACTCCAGATACAACTCCTAGAGAAGTAGATATTCAGATATTTGACTCTGGAAATAAAGGAGGAAATATATCTACCGTAACAATTGATGTTATTCCTGCTAATGATGCTCCTAGTTTTTCGGAAGACCCAGATAGTCCTTCAAGCCTAGATAATACTCCCACCTATACTCTAGGTGGTGACGCAGTTGTTCTAGATAGTGATGCCACAATTACAGATCCAGAATTAAATGAGAGAAATTACGATGGTGCTATCCTAACCTTAGCAAGGAATGGTGAAGCAAATAGTGAAGATGTATTTAGTAGTGGTGATACTAACATATTAGGAGCCTTGACAGAAGGTGAAGACCTGACAGTAGATAGTATAGTCATCGGTACAGTTACAACTAATAGTGATGGAACATTAGAACTATCTTTTAATAGTAACGCTACAGAAGACTTAGTTGATTTAGCTTTACAACAGATAGCTTACAGTAATAATGGTACTGGCACAGATCCAGTAACCATTAATTACACTATTAATGATGGTAACGTAGAATTCAGCGATAGTTCAGTCGCCGTCGAACCCGAGCCCAACAACGCAGTATTCATAGATGAAAATGCCTCCATTAGTAACAATGAAACTCAGGTTGTAGACTACAATAACGTTTCCCTAGTAGTGCAAAGAAGCGGGGGAGCTAATAGTGAGGATGTCTTTGATGTAGTTGCTGGTGGAACATTAGATTTTACAGGTGGAAACTTAACAGTCGATGGTACTACTATCGGTACAGTTACAACTAATGGCAATGGTAGATTAGAACTAACATTTGACGAATCTGCTACTACCGCTTTAGTTAATCAGGCATTACGGCAAATAACATATAGTAATACTAATGCTAATCAAGATGACACTATTGAAGGTACAGCTACCGTTGATCCCGACCCCAACAGCCCAGTAGTCATAGACGCAAATGCCACTATTGGTAACCAAGATATTGACTATAATGGTGCATCCCTAATCTTGCAAAGAAACGACGGTGCAAACAGTGAGGATGTATTTAGCAATAGCGACGGAACATTAGGAGCATTAACAGAAAACTCAAGAATAATACTAGAAGTAGATGGTACGGATCTTACTCTTGGTACGGTGACTACTAATAGTAATGGTCAATTAAAGCTGACATTTAATAGTAATGCTACAGAAGATTTAGTAAATGAGGTGCTGCAACAAATCACCTATGAGAATACTAGCGATGAGCAAAATGCAGTAGAAATAGATTACTTCATAACCCGTCCAGTAGTCATAGATTATGGAATCAGAAATGGTTCAGCCACAGTTGATTTATCAAACACCACAGACGCACAAGTAATAGATCCTAGTGCTACTCTTCCAGATATAGACTACAGTAGTGCGTCCCTGCTAGTGCAAAGAAGTGGAGGTGCAAATAGTGATGATGTCTTTGATGTAGTTGCTGGTGGAACATTAGATTTTACAGATGGAAACTTAACAGTAGATGGTACTACTATCGGTACAGTTACAACCAATAGTGCTGGTCAATTACAACTAACATTTAATAGTAGTGCTACAGAAGATTTAGTAAATGAGGCGCTGCAACAAATCACATATAGTAATAACAGTAATAATGCTCCAGACGAAGTAATTATAGATTATCGTGTATTCGAGCAGGGTATAGGAGGACCATTAGAAGGGACTGGTTCTATAACTGTTACTATTGAAGCAAATGTTCCAACCAACAGCCCTCCCACATTAGATTTAGACGAAGACGACAGTACAGCAACAGGAAACGACTACATAACAACCTTCACAGAAGGAACTCCAGTAGCAATAGGAGACACTGATGTAGTCATCACAGACGCAGACGACACAAATATAGAGTCAGCGACAATCATATTAACCAACCGACTAGACGGAGACGCAGTAGAAAGCTTATCATTCAGTGGCGCTCCGGTAGGAGAAATAACAGCAGGGGTCTATAACCAAGCAACAGGAACAATAACACTCACAGGCAGTGGCACATTAGCAGAGTATCAGACAGCCATAGCTCAAATACAATACAACAACACATCAACAAATCCCAACACCACAGCTCGTAGCGTAACAGTAGTAGTCAACGATGGGGATGACAATAGCAACACAGCAACAACCACAATAAATATTACTCCACCCAACAGCCCCCCCACATTAGATTTAGATGGAGACGACAGTAGTGGAGCCACAGGTAACGACTACATAACAACCTTCACAGAAGGAACTCCAGTAGCAATAGGGGACACTGATGTAGTCATCACAGACGCAGACGACACAAATATAGAGTCAGCGACAATCATATTAACCAACCGACTAGACGGAGACGCAGTAGAAAGCTTATCATTCAGTGGCGCTCCGGTAGGAGAAATAACAGCAGGGGTCTATAACCAAGCAACAGGAACAATAACACTCACAGGCAGTGGCACATTAGCAGAGTATCAGACAGCCATAGCTCAAATACAATACAACAACACATCAACAAATCCCAACACCACAGCTCGTAGCGTAACAGTAGTAGTCAACGATGGGGATGACAATAGCAACACAGCAACAACCACAATAAATATCATAGCTACCACAGTCAACGAACCGCCAGTAGCAGTAGATGATAGCATTGTCACCCCCCCTGACACAGCAGTAACATTCAACATCACCAACAA
>NZ_LGSU01000755.1 GCF_002260545.1 Hydrocoleum sp. CS-953
AATAAATCTTTTCCTTATTCGTCAATCCTCTCCCTAAAAGGGAGAGGTAATTATCAATTATCAATTATCAATTATCAATTAATGAACCCTACTTTTTCCGCTCAAAACTGTTGATAATTTCTTGCAAAACCTTTTCAGCAGAACGCTGAACTATAGGGGAAAGTTCTAGACCAAAATCTAAATTTTCAGCTTCTATTAAATAGACAATTACATCTTTAGGAAAATCCTCCTGAAAGATTTTTCTACCTACCGCCAGAGCATTATCCCAACGAAAATCATGCAAACTATAACTAGGTTCTGGCAATGCTTCCAACTCAGAACTAGGAACCTTAAATATTGCACCAGGTTCCGAACCTGTCGCACTAGCATCTACAATAATTAATTGCTGAGTACCTCGCGCTTGAAACATTACTTCCATTCCCGCAGTACCGCAGTCATAAACCCGGACATTAGGAACAGGATGTGCAGCCAAATATTGTTGCAGGCGTTGAGCAATAATTACTCCCACCCCATCATCACTACGGTTAAGATTACCGCAACCGATAATTGTCAACATTATTTATTTGTTAAATGGGGTTTAGATGTGCTGAAAAGTAGATTTTATCCAGTTTATTAACTTCACGTCCTCAACAATAACCCGTTTTTTCAACTATTTTTGTAACGTGGTAACATATATTTGAAGTCAGAAGTCAGAAGTCAGAAGTCAAAAGTGAATAATAAAATATTTAGATTCTTATATAGAATCCGCTTGAACAGTCGTCCGCAGCGACGATAGGAAGCAATCTCGGCGCACCTCTGAGATTGCTATCCGTTCCGGAATGCTCCGGAAACCTTCCACGGAGTGACCGTCGCTGCGGACTGAGCTATAGTAATTATCCAGATTCTATATTAGCGATCGCTCTGCGTGCTATTTTGGAAAAAAACACTACCATTGAATTATTAAAAAGATGATGATTATAAGAAAAGCTTTAGATTCAGATTTAGATAATATACTCTCTGTCGAACGTGCTGCATTTGGTTCAGAGGAGGGACCTGAAATTGTGCAAAAGTTGCTTGGAGACGATAGCGCTCAACCAATTGTTTCTCTAGTTGCTTTCCAAGAAGATAGAGCAGTCGGACATATTTTTTTCAGTAGAGCTACTCTGGAACCAAATGTTCCCTTATCACTTTCAATTCTCGGTCCCCTTGCCGTTATTCCTGATGCTCAAAAACAGGGTATTGGAGGTAAACTCATTCAAAACGGATTAGATATTTTATCCAAATCTGGAGTAGACCTCGTTTTTGTTCTTGGTCATCCTACATACTATCCGCGTTTTGGTTTTAAACCAGCAGGCAATCTTAGGTTTGAGCCTTCCTATCCCATACCCGAACAAAACGCAGATGCTTGGATGGTTCAAGAATTGCGTCCGGGAATAATTGGAAATTTTAGAGGAAAAGTTATCTGTGCAGATAGTTTGAATGAGCCAAAATATTGGCGCGAATAATGAAGTTATAGGAAACCCGATTACAATAGACCCGTTTTGAGCAAATCGCAAAACCCTGTAGAGACCTTGCATGCAAGGTCTCTACAAATTAGAAAAGTCAAAAGTTATTTTTGTCAATGGTATTACATAAAATCTGGTTATATAGTAATCGTAAAATTACTTCCTCTTAATACAGGTTTTCTATTGAATACTAAATTGAAAAATTCATACTATTCAAATTCTTTCTTTGTCCTGACTCCTGACTCCTGACTCCTGACTCCTAAGCAATACGATAACTATAGGAATTACGCAGACAAACCCAGAAACCGGGTTTTTTCCTAAATATCTATTATAAAACAACGTATTTATCTAAGAAACCCGGTTTCTTTGCGTAAGTGCTAAACTAATTACCCGGATAATATATTAAAGTTCTCAGTCTAGTAGCTGAGACTTGCGCGGTTGACGTGCAAAAAAGGTTAAGATAAAAATCAAAATTGCTAATATCAAACAACCATAAAGACCAACTTGATAAGAACCTAATTTATCTTTAAATATAGCCAAAAAAGAAGGTCCTATCGCACTTGCTATAACTAGAATCATCATTTGAAAACCAGAAATAGAACCCAAATAAGTTCTCCCAAAAAAACGCGGTAAACTTACTGCTGATAAAGTACCAAAACATCCCCCANAATTTATCTTTAAATATAGCCAAAAAAGAAGGTCCTATCGCACTTGCTATAACTAGAATCATCATTTGAAAACCAGAAATAGAACCCAAATAAGTTCTCCCAAAAAAACGCGGTAAACTTACTGCTGATAAAGTACCAAAACATCCCCCACTAATACCAAATCCCACAATAGTTAAAACCCTAAATAAAGGCTCACCAAAATTAGTAATAGAAGCAACACCTATTATCTGACCTAGCATCATTACCATGAATAAATGACGAACTCGATCTGCTGCTATTCCCATCAAATAACCAACAACAGTAGATACAACTGCCTTCGGTAAGAATATACTTACTACCTGCATTTGAGATAATTCTGATTCTGCGCCAATATCAACAATATGGAAAGTAATACCTGTAAGTATCAACGCTTGTGAGGATAAAGCTAATGTCACCACCCAAAACATAATTGTGCGTAGTGCTTCAGCGCGGGTAAAATCTTCCAAGTTGTTATCAGATGAATGTTTTGTCTCAAGGGAGTTTTGAGTATGTTTTTTTCCATCCATTAATAAACTACATTCCTCTGGGTTATCACGATAAAAAAACCATCCTATTAACCCCATCCCAACACCAACAACTGCTCCCATTACTAACCAAGTATTTCGCCAACCTAAGATATTAATCAACGAACTCATAGTTAAGGGTGCAATGGAAAAACCAAAACTTACGAATACACCTGTTATCCCAGAGACAAAACCCCGGCGACGATCAAACCATTTACCTAGAGTTGTGCGACTGGTCATAGTTAACATACCTTGACCAGAAAAACGCAGACAGACAAAACCTAATACTAATATTACTAAGGCAATAGTTGAATAGGGAATTATGGGAAATGTGTTATTAATAATTGTAGCTAGGCGATCGCTAAAACTGAGGTAACACAAAGTTAAAGCTAAACCTATTGATGCACAAACAACTGTTACTCTTGCCCCAAAACGGTCTAGCAGCACTCCCCCATAAGGCAATATTAAACCACTGGTTAAAGTGCCAATAAAATAGGCATTGCTTAATTGTAAGCGTGACAAACCAGTGGCAGCTAGTAAATGGTCTGCGAAAGCACTCACCCCAATAGTTTGACCGGGGGTACTCATTATTATCCCCATGGTACAAACAATTAATATTATCCAACCATAGAAAAATGGGAAATTTTTAGGGGCGAAAGGATAATTAGGCTCTAACAGATTTTTGGGAGTAATTTTCAACATAATTATGATTTTTACCGAAAAATTGTGGTCTAAAGTCTCCCCTTTTAAGGGGATAAAAAAAATATTTCCGATCTCAATGCCGATGCTTTCCTACGGAATGCTGCGCAAACAGCTAGACGTACTAATAATTGAAATGACCAAGCAAAGATTCATCCTTTAATCTGACAACACCTAATTATTAATTATTGATGTTGGTAAATTAGGGTATAATTTGTATTTTTTGGTAATTCCTAAACTATTGAATAACAAATATTTGAAATTGTTCAATTTTTATTTTTATACCTTTATTCACCAACGCCTAATTATTAATTATTAATTATTAATTATTACTTATCTAACGCCTTATCCCACTCTAACTGATGAGCTAGACCATATTTAATAAAATCTTCTGTTTTAACTCGATCGCTTTTACCAAAAACTCCTAAACTATAAGGATTATCTTCCATACGTTGTCTAACTTGTTCTTGNAATTATTACTTATCTAACGCCTTATCCCACTCTAACTGATGAGCTAGACCATATTTAATAAAATCTTCTGTTTTAACTCGATCGCTTTTACCAAAAACTCCTAAACTATAAGGATTATCTTCCATACGTTGTCTAACTTGTTCTTGTTCAAATTTGGCTACTTCTTCTCTAGGGCGATCAGGTTTAAAAAAGTCTACAACTAAAACTACTCTGTCATAATCAGTATAATTATGGGGGCAGTGTGGATAACTGTGGTCTAAAATCATAAACTTGCCTTCTTCCCAGTAAAGTTTATCGTGACATATTTTCATTGCCACATCTCCTTCCGGTACTATTAATCCTAAATAACCACGATTCGTATGATGGTTATAGTTAACATGGAGCTTAATATCTAAACCAGGATGGAATATACCAAAATAGACATTTCTGAGAATATTATCATTGCTTAAATTAATTTTTTTTATCGCTTCAGCCAAACTCGGAAAATATTTCTCTCTTAATATCAGAACTTTTTCTAATACATCGTTTAATTCATAATCAGGATACTGTATTTGTTTTCGGAAGACTTTTTACATACCCATGACACAACCAAAGGTTCGTAGTTTAAATCTTTCTGTTAGTGCTGCCTTGGGTTTGTTTGAAGCTAGGCGTCAATTGGG
>NZ_LGSU01000756.1:0-665 GCF_002260545.1 Hydrocoleum sp. CS-953
GATAGATATCTGGGAATAACGATTAATATTCTAGATCATAATTCAGTCAAAAGTAAAGATTGAGAACAGCAATTTTTGTAAAGATTTGATGAAGCAAAATTTTTTCTAGTAATTTCCCAAAACAAGTGCATAAATTTCACTTCTCAACATAAAGGAATTTGGAGAAGCTTTTTTCAACAATTAATAATTACCTCTTCTTATAAAGAAGAAGATTGGCTAATAGGAGTTTTTTTATCCATGAATGGAGAGGCTGTATACCTTAATTTTTGGGTCAATATTTGATGCAGCAAAATTTTTTCTAGTCATTTCCCGAAACAAGTGCATAAATTTTCTACCTCAACATAAAGGAACTTATAGAAACGCAAACAAACAATATACATAGGAGTTACCCAAATGTTGTCTCGTTTCATTAACTTAAATAGAATTGCTTTCTTGGCCAATATTATTACTTTATTCAGTAAAACGTAAAAATTGCTGTTCTCAATTTTTGTGAATATTTGATGCAGCAAAATTTTTTCTAGTCATTTCCCGAAACAAGTGCATAAATTTTCTACCTCAACATAAAGGAATTTGTAGAAACCCAAACAAACAATATACATAGGAGTTACCCAAATGTTGTCTCGTTTCATTAACTTAAATAGAATTGCTTTCTTGGCCAATATTAT
>NZ_LGSU01000756.1:675-4531 GCF_002260545.1 Hydrocoleum sp. CS-953
CAAAGAATATACATAGGAGTTACCCAAATGTTGTCTCGTTTCATTAACTTAAATAGAATTGCTTTCTTGGCCGATATTATTACTTTATTCAGTAAAACGTAAAAATTGAGAACAGCAATTTTTGTGAATATTTGATGCAGCAAAATTTTTTCTAGTCATTTCACGAAACAAGTGCATAAATTTTCTGCCTCAACATAAAGGAATTTGTAGAAACCCAAAAAATACTATATATAGGAGTTATCCAAATGTTGTCTCGTTTCATTAACTTAAATAGAATTGCTTTCTTGGCCAATATTATTACTTTGATAACAATCACTTGCCCATCAACAGCAACAACATTTGCTTTTATAAATATCCCTGAAACCGCAAATTTACTATTGACTCCACAAGCAGAGGAAGAAGAACCAGGAAAAACCGTTCCTCCAAATTAATTAGCTATAAAAAAGTATCTGTTTGTAGTTGTACTTTAGTGCTAGCAAAGATATTTTGCGCTAAAGCACAACTACGAACTAATATTTATATTCATGTGGTGACTCGTTCAAAGCATACTGCCGAAACTGTTGCCATATATCTCGTGCTTCCTCCGTATCTCCCCTAGCTTCCAATAACCTCGCCAGTAACTTGTAAGCGATCGCACGGGTGTTCATTAATTCAATGGCCTCCCGCAAGTAAGTTTCTGCTTCTGTATAACGTTCTTGTTCGAGCAAGGCCCAACCCATATTTTTGAGCAAAGCATAGCGAACAACGGGGTCATTTTCAGCGTTCTTTTTCTGGAAACCTTGTTCGAGTAGCTCAATAGCTTCCGAGTATTGTTTTTCTAGGATATAAAGTCGAGCTAGGTTGTTATCAACTTGGGAAAGTTGGCTTTCAATAGCAATATGGTACTCACTTTTTGCTTTGTCAAGTTGGTGCAGTTTTTCATAAGTTGAACCCAGGTTATAATGTGCTTTTTTGTAGTTGGGTTTTAACAGTAAAGCACATTGGAAATAAAACCGAGCTGGTTGATATTGTTCTGCTAAATAATTATCAACTCCACAGTCGTTGAGCTGTTGATGAAGTTTGGGAAATAGTAACCGGAAAGTTGCCAAGGATAGTAACAGTAAACTCACCCACCAAATATGGTCTTTAGTTCTGGTGGGATATTTTTCTGCTAATACTTTTTCTATCCAGTTTCGATTAAAAACTTGAGCATAGATGGGATTATAAACTTTTAACTTCCCTTCTTTTTTCCGAACTATACCTGCCAATTGTAATTCTGTTTGTAAGAGATTATTTTTTGCCTTAATTTTTCCCCGTTGTAAAATTTTATGATACAAGCTTAATAATTTGTAGGTAGAATATTTGCTAGTGAGGAGGCGATTCTCTATTATCTGTAAATGTTTTGGTTCATCGTGAAATTTCCAGTTTTCAATAATACTTGATACTGTCAATTTCTCCACCTCCTCTTTTTCTGACCCTGTAGGAATTTTTATAAGTGATGTTAAAACTAATTGACATAATTTTTGTGTTAAAAATGGTTGTCCTCCCGTCCAATAAATTATTTCTTTGAGAACTTCTTGACGACGATCTACTTTTTCTAATAATCCCTCCGCTAAAGGTAACGACCCTGAAAATTCTAAACTTTCTAATTCAATTCTATTACCAATAATAGTATGGGAAAAATCAGAAATTTCTACAACCCCAAACAAAGCAAAAGTTAAACGTCGATATGCTGAATTATTTTCTCGTTTTTGATAAAAAGATTGAATCAAACTCAGAAAAAATTCTAGAGATAAATCCGATATCCGCAAACAATCTACTTCATCAATAAAAATTACAATATTTTTGTCAATTTTAGTGAAAACAACCTGTTCGATAAATTCAATCAAACGTTCTTGAGGTTCTAAAGTTTCTCGTTCCAACCACCAACTTAAACAGTCAACTTCCAGTTGCAAACCACTAGCTATTTCTTGCACAATACAGGCATAAATTTGTCCGACATTACTCTCTTCTCCAACAATTGCCATGAGGTCTATTTCCACACAAGCAATTTCTTCTTTTCGCAGTCGGTTTGCCGTCCTAATTCGCAAACTTGACTTACCAGTTTGTCGGGCATTAAAAACATAACAATACTCTCCTTTTTTTATAGCCTTATAAATCTCAGTATCTGCTAGTCTTACTATGTAATTAGAATGAGATAAATCTAGACCACCTCCAACTTTATAATAAAAATTAGATTCATAAATTCCATTCATTAGATATCTCCTAAATAATTTTCAAAATACAAACGATAAAGTTTGCATCTAACTAATATTTTGCCATCCTGATATTTGACTAATCCTAAATTTATAAGTGTCTTAATAGCATGATTTTCGATATTTCCTAAATAGTTGCCTTTAATTATGCTCAGAAAAACCTCAGCTAAATCTGAGTGCTGCTTTAAAATTGCTAAATATTCTTGTAAATGAGGACTATGATAAATACCATCTTTTGTCGGAGCAGTTTCTAAAATTTTCTCGAATGTCATGTCATTACGAGTTTTAAGACTATCAATAGTCAACCTCACTAAATAAGGATGACCTTCTACCATATTCATTAGTTCCCTAACCTGTGAATTATCTAAATTAAGCTGATAAATTTCAGCTAATTGTTGAACTTCTTCGAGGTTAAATTCTGGTAATTCAATAGCCGTACCGATATTAAATGGGGATTGATTGGGATTTATTTTAGTATCAGTATTCGGAGCATAAGAAATAACTACTCTGAGTTTTTGCCAAAGAGAATTTCTACTGGCTTTATCATTCCAAGAGCGGAGCATACCCAAGAAATCTTGATAAATATTTTCGTTGAGGAAAAGCAATTCTAAATTATCTAAACATAGAAATAATGAGTTGTTTAATTTCTGCAATAAATACTTTTCAAAGTAGTTAGTACAGGTCATTTTACTGCCAAAAGTTTTAGTTAAATTATCCCACTCATTTAATTTAGGAGGTAGTTCTAATTTATCCTTAATGTTTAGTTGATTACTGACATTGGCATATAACCAACGCAATAATTCATTCAATTCGGATAAATGGCTATTGTCAGCTTCCTGAAAACTAATAGATACAGTTTGGTATTTTTTTTTCATTTTTACTTGCTCTAATACTTGATTGATTAAAATAGTTTTTCCCATTTTTTTCGGCGCTTTAATTCTGAGAATAGAGTTAGTAAATAACAGGTTTTCGTAAAGTTGTTCTTCGATTAATGGGCGTTTGACATATTTTTGTACTTCAGGATTTTGTGAAGGATTGGTATTTTGAGGTTGTTTAGATTCTCCAGTATTTATAGTTGTGGTATTTTCATTATTTTTGAGTTCCTGATAATCAGTTTCTTCTAACTTTAAATCAAAATAGCTAAAAAAGTCTTCTAGACTTCCTAACCGAACTCCGTAGTTCCTATCAATAATTCTAGAAACAGTAGTCCGATATAATCCAGATTCTCTAGCAATTTCACTACAGTTGCATCCTTGTGGTAATTTCTCATCAACTTTCTTTTTTCCTGCTTCTGTTAGGATATAACCCATTATTACACCATCCTGATAATTAATGTTGTCGAAGATCGACAACATTGAAAAATACTTTTGTCGATTTTAACTCAATTTATTCTGAATATATTACCCTGCAATGATTTTTGGATTTGTCAATTAAAGTTGTCGAAGATCGACAATTTTTTTGTCTTTCCATACTGTATAATCTGTAATTAAGTTATTCGCAATCGCATTTTTACAGAGGTATTACTGAAAGAAATTAAGGAAGAAGGAAGAAGTAAGAAGGAAGAAGTAAGAAGGAAGAAGTAAGAAGTAAGAAGTAAGAAGGAAGAAGGAAGAAGGAAGAAT
>NZ_LGSU01000757.1 GCF_002260545.1 Hydrocoleum sp. CS-953
GTGATTCTCAAGTGGGTTCTCACTGTCGAATTGGTAATTTTGTCGAATTGAAAAAAGCTAAGGTGGGCGATCGCTCTAAAGCAGCTCATAAAACTTAGCCGAAAAATGATAGAAGAATTAATTCTGAATTTTAAGCATTCAGGTATTAGCATTCAGCATTCAGCTTTCAGTTTTTCCGTGGTAATAATTCTGCACTAAGTAATTAATTAATTAAGAAAGATTAGCTCAAATACTTTTAGAGTAACTTTTAATTTTTGCTCAATCTTCAAAAAGAATAAGTTAATAGCTGACAGCTGAATGCTTACTCTCAATTCTTAATTCTCAATTCTTAATTCTCAATTCTTACAATCTTGTCTGCGCATTCGAACTTGAATTTCGTCCATAATTCTCCGATTTGCTGCCATTAAATCTGCTATTAAACCTAATATCCATAACTGAAATCCAACTAAGACTAAGATTGTTGCTCAAATCAAAGTCGGTACCATAGTTTTTTCATATCCACTAAAAAAGAAAAATAACCAACGGATACCAGAAATTAATCCAAAACTAAAAGGCACACTTCCTAACATTAGGAAAAAACGTAGGGGTTTGTAAAGTAAAAAAATTCTGAGGATAGTAAATAGAGAACGCAATACATAAGAAGGGGTACTTCTAACCAGTCGGGAAGGTCTTAATACACTATTAGTTCTAATAGGAATTGATGTTATTGTTATGCCTTTTTGCCCTCCTTGAATAATAGTTTCTAGGGTATAAGTATAGGCGTTAAATACATTAAGTTGTATGGCAGCTTCTAGACTAAAAGCGCGAAACCCACTAGGTGCATCTGGAACATTTGTATTACTAGCTATTCTTACTGCCCAACTCCCTAATTTTTGCAGTAATTTTTTACTATAAGAAAAGTGCTTAGTTTTCCAAATTGGTCGTTCCTCAACTACAATTTCTGGTTGGTGCAAAATAATAGGTTGAATTAAATAAGGAATATCATCGGCACAATATTGATTATCTGCATCAGTATTAACAATAATATCTGCTCCTGCTTTTAAACTAGCTTCTAAACCTGCCATAAATTCTTTGGCTAAACTAACAATATGATCTACTCCATATTCTTTAGCAACTTCAACTGTTCGATCTTGACTACCATCATTAATTATTAGCCATTCAATAATGTCTACTCCTGGCAGTTGTCGAGGCAAAGCAGTTAGAGTTATTCTTAAAGATTCTTCTTTGTTGTAGCAAGGTATTTGAATAATTAATTTTGTCATTAGATATATATTTAGCTCTCAACGAATCTTAATATAAACTAGCTATTTAAGCATAATAATTTGGAAATAGAGTATCATTATTTTGAATTTAAAAACCAAAATTTGCTTTGGCTTTTAAATTTTGACTTTTGACTTGAGCTATATTTTCTGTATTTGGCCTTGTTGGAAATTAAAAACTGTAGTCCTTCTCGCGTAATGGTAGATAAGAAGAAGCAATACCTCGCACAGGAGCAAGATCCTCTCACTGTCGTGCCTCGCAACAACAATAATTACAATCCACGACATGACAATTCACAACCACCTAAAAACTAAGGGAATCGCAAAAAATAAATTATCTCATTTTTTGGTTTTACCTGCTGCTTTTGCTGCCTCTACTTCCTACTCCAATAAATTTTTTGAAATTTTACAATTCAATACAAAACCTTTACGGAAATATACTGATACTGGATGAAGGATATATAATAAAGATTAATTCTGAGCATATACAATACTTAATTAGTTATAATAAATTTGGGATACAGTTAACATATACTGAACATCTTTGAGAGTTAATCTATAAAGACGATCAAAAAAAGCCTGATTTTGTTTGAAGGGAGGTAGCAATCAAATAAGTTAGTCTCCAAGAGTTAGCATTAACTTAGCTAAGGCAAGATTCCTGAACTAGAGATTACCATCGGAGGTCTAAAGTTTGCTTGATAAATATAATTGCTTTCTTTGACTGCCTCGTAATGCAAATAACAGGTAAACAAGCTCATTGATTTACTTTATTAATTAGCTCTGAAATTCTACCAACTTCCCATCTAATATTTCTACTAACTACGAATTTTTCTTGAAAAGTTTTTTATCAGGGTAAGCATCAGTTTCAAACAGATAAAAAAAATATCTATCTTAGACTCCATTAACTGTGTCTAAGATAAAAAACTCTGAGAAAAAAAAACATGAATCAACAACAAATTCCCAGTTATATCGGTTTAATTCAATCCTTATTAGTTTCCCCTGCGGGTAATGAAAAGAAAATTTTACAAGCTAATCAAAATTTGCTAGACCGGGGATTAGTTCAAGTAATGAGAAAAACAGCCAAAGTTAAGAGAAAAATAGGTGATTTGAATGCCCAATGGTTGGAAAATTTGGCAACAATGTTAGAGACAAATTTAGAAGATACTTCCCTGTCTGTGGATGAGGAAAAATCTCTAATTTTCCTGATGCAAATATTGCAAGTAATCTCAGATAATGACGGAAAACTTGAAGCTGCTTATTCATTGTTAAAATATAATCAGGATATACTCAATGAAAATTTATTAAGAGTTCTCAAAATTTGGGCAGGAAAAAATCTGCCAAAAATGGAACCAAAATTAGCAGAAAATATTGCTCTAGATATTGTGAATTTCAGTAACCTAATTCTACAATTTCCTTTGGGTAATCAAAGTAATAATGTAGAAATAGCAATAGTAGGTTATGAAATTGCTTTAAAAGTTTTATCCTGTCAAGAATTTCCCCAAGTTTGGGCAACTATTCAAAATAATTTGGGCAGTAGCTACCAAAAACGTACTATTGGAAACTTGGAAGAAAATATAGAAGTGGCGATCGCTTGTTATTATGCAGCTCTTGAAGTTAGGACTAATTCTGCATTACCTGAAGCATGGGCAACT
Source organism: Hydrocoleum sp. CS-953 (assembly GCF_002260545.1). Lineage (GTDB taxonomy): Bacteria > Cyanobacteriota > Cyanobacteriia > Cyanobacteriales > Microcoleaceae > Trichodesmium. Next base: position 2,912 of record NZ_LGSU01000757.1, read on the forward strand.
ACTCAAAATAATTTGGGTAATGCTTATCAACAACGTATCGTGGGAAAAAGAAAAGAAAATTTGGAGAATGCTATTAGTTGTTACCAGAAAGCTTTAACTGTAAGAAGTTTAGAAAAGTTGCCTCAAGAGTGGGCGAGTACCCAAAATAATCTGGGTAGTGCTTACCATGAACGTATTGCTGGAGAAAAAAAGGAAAATATTGAAGAGGCGATCGCTTGTTATAATTTGGCTCTCAAAGTACGAACTCAGGAAAAATTTCCCTTAGACTGGGCAACTACTCAAAATAATCTGGGAAATGTTTACCTAGATCGGATGGTGGGAAATAGAAAAGATAATCTGGAAGAGGCGATCGCTTGTTTTGTCAGAGCGCAAGAGGTTTATACTCAGGAAAGTTATCCTGTTTATTGGGAAATAATTTCTCATAATTTGGGTATTGTCTACGACGAACAAAGGTTAAGAAAGGTAAGTTGAACGTTTGCTATTAATTTAGTCGTTATTTTGCTTTTTGCTTTGCTGTAGGGATGTTCTACGCAACGTCCCTACTTTTCTAATGAATAGTTATATCAAGTCCGGATGATTAGGTAGGGTTTGCTGAAAAAGTCTTATGGGTCAGGGTAGGAGTCAGGAGTAGTAGGGGCGATTCGCGTTTGCGGAGTATTCCGGCACGGAAATCGCCCGTACAGGATAAGTGGGAATTATAGAGGAGGCAGGAGGAAGAATAGTAAGAGTGATTTTTCTGCCATAATCTATCCAAAATGCTCACTTTTTGAGCTTTATCAACCAAAAAGCTGGTACTTTTTCTAGACTAAAAATGCTAAAACCTTTATCTGTAAATGCTTTAATATTTAATCAGCAAGCCCTAGTGGACCGACACACCTTAAATGGTGCGTTAGATGTGAGGTGTGGTCCGGGTGGGAAGTGTGGTCCGGGTGGGGAGAAAAAGACACCTAGAAACAAAAAATCTATTGCACAGTTTTAGCTGTGTCAGTCTACTAGGTATAGAACCCATTTGGGATCTATGCGCGAATTATAGATGGAGAGTAGGGGAGTAGGGGAGATGATGAAGTTAGGAGTCCTAGATTTTACCTTTTTCCTCTATATATTCTACTGACTCCTGACTCCTGACTCAGGAGAGAAGAGGGGGAGAAAGAAAGTATAAAAAGGAGAACGTTTTTTGGTAGTCCTGCATTGTAATGGTGAAGATATATATTTTTTANTCCTGACTCCTGACTCAGGAGAGAAGAGGGGGAGAAAGAAAGTATAAAAAGGAGAACGTTTTTTGGTAGTCCTGCATTGTAATGGTGAAGATATATATTTTTTAATTTCTTCTCACGCTCTTACACCTCTCACACTCCCCACACTCCTCACACTTCCTCTACCATTACTATGCACCACTACCAACTCCTTTATCGGTTTCCGCTGAAGTAGAAACTACAAAACCAGGTAAATTTTGGGTTGATGAACGCATCATTAAAATTTCCTACTACGGAGTATAGAACCCCTGAAGGTATTTATTTTTTTATACATGATGGGGGTGGGGAGTGTGGGAAGTGTGCGGAGGGTGGGGAGATGGGAGCCGCTTATTCTACCTTTTTCCCCTCTGAGTATTTCTTAATCTCCTGA
>NZ_LGSU01000758.1 GCF_002260545.1 Hydrocoleum sp. CS-953
CCATGAATGGAGAGGCTTTATACCTTAATTTTTTGCTAAATTCCTCTTAAGAGACTATTTATCGATCAAATATTAAGGCTGAAACCAGTGGAATGAATCTACCGAATAATTAAGAATTAAGAATTAAATAATTGAGTTTGATTAGCCGACCCTTTCCAAGAGAAAAAAAGTGCTAAGGTATTTCCTTATATTCAATTCCCTCACAGTTTTCACCAGAGGTAATTATCAATTATCCATTAATGAAATTAATCCCTAATAGCCAAATCAGGGTTTTGGTCACTAAAACTCTACGAAAGAATAGCTATATTTGATTTGGTTAATATTTATCGAATATTTTTTAGCGATGAAAAAAATAGGGTTTCAAGCCTCCCTTGTTAAGGGTATGACAAAAGTAAACTTCAGTATTTCAAGCCTCCAACTTCAGCGGTTGGTACTGTTAACGTAGTTCCTCCTGAGGAGGCTAACTGTTTAGCGTTCCGCACAACGCGCGTTTTTCATGTCGCGCAGCGAAACGCTGCGCGACATATAAAACGTTTCGGCTAAGAGCCGACATGTTTGCGGAGCATTCCGTCAGGAAATGCGGAGCATTCCCTATACGAAAAAACGCAGTTCCTCCGACAGGAGACTAACTGAAATAACCAATAGTTGTGTTTTCTTGCCTCCCCCCCTACTAACTATTCCCTATTCACTTTTTTAGATTTATTCATGTATTTAATCTCTAATCACAGAGAAAATAGACATCTAAATAATCATTGGGTAAATAACCAAAAAAGTTTATTTTTATTGCTACCGATAATAACCCAATACCTAATATCAAGCTTGATAAGTGTTCGTTAAAATTTCTTGAGTAAGGGAGTCGGGTAAAAGTAAAAATATAAATAATTAACAATGACTGGCGTACTAATTACTAAAGATGTCATTTCGCCCAGATTAATTACTTAATAAGTGAACCTTCACCTAAGAATAGCATTCTTTTTTCATGCTTGGTATAATATTAAATACTCAATTCCTGAATTAAAATAAAAACTGTGTTTGCCATTGCACTACAACAGAAAAAATACAAAACTTATACCCTCTCTGATTTAGCATTTAATTCTAGTATTGATGTAGTGCCAGAGAGAGGAGGAATAATTACCAGTTGGTGTGTAAAGAATCAGGAGCTACTTTTCTTTGATACTAACAGATTTGAGAATCCAGAATTAACTGTAAGAGGTGGAATACCTATCTTGTTCCCTATTTGTGGCTACTTAGCAGACAACAAATACAAATACAATGGTAATGATTACTTTCTCAAACAACATGGATTTGCACGAGACCTACCTTGGGAAGTCAGAGGAAAGTCCAATCAAGATAAAGCCTCAATAACTCTAGTTTTAACCAGCAATAGATTAACAAGAACTATTTATCCATTCGACTTTAAACTTACCTTTACCTACCAACTGAAAGGTAACTCTCTAGAAATATTCCAAACTTATACTAACTTGGGCAATACACAAAAGATGCCATTTTCCACAGGACTGCATCCTTATTTCTTAGCTCCAAATAAGCATCAGCTCCACTTTAATATCCCTTCAATGCAATATTTGGATCGGAATACGGGAACTCTACATGATAATTATTGTAAATTTGATTCTAAACTAGATGAAGTGGATGCAGTCTTTGAAAAATTAACAGGTTTGGCCACAACTGTCTACGATCAAAGTCGTGGTTTAAGAATTACACTAAGTTATACTTCTGCATATTCAACTATTGTCTTCTGGACAGTTAAGAATCAGGATTTTTACTGTTTAGAGCCATGGACAGCTCCTGCTAATTCTCTAAACACAGGTTATCGTATGGTTAATTTAGAGCCTGGGTCTTCTTGTGAAATGCTAATCAGACTCACTGCAAAATTTGTGTAATGCTTGTATACTTTAGTCGAGCATTTAGTACACCATTAATTTGTCCCCCAAATATGGACTTTATCAATAAAAAGATCGCTTTTCCATAGCCAGTTGTCACAAAATATAAAATTTTTTCCGAAAACCCTTGCAATATTTGTTATGACTATGCTAACGTTAATAATTGTGTGAGAGAAAAAGAAATATATAGCAGCCGATAGGGTAGTTAAAAAATTTTCAACCTCTCAAACTTAGTCATAGTAAAAGTTTAATTACTAACTTCTGACTTCATCTATAAAATTAGGGTCGCTAGCTCAATGGTAGAGTACTCGGCTTTTAACCGATTTGTTCCGGGTTCGAGTCCCGGGCGACCCACTAAAACCAGAGTAAAAGTTCACATAATTTTTCATCATAAAAAATCGGTAAGTGGGAAACCAGACTGTTTTAACGGCTGGATGGAAACGACGCGACGGGTTTTAACCCGTAGTCCAAATTCGTGTTATGATTAACTCCAAAGACACGAAGACCTCGTATGGCATGGTGAAAGCCCGATAGCTAATGGACGCTTCAGTTAAAGGGTGGTTAACCGAAAAGGTAGCCCGGTGCTTGCCAGCACTCTGTTTCCAGCCGTTAGTCAGCACGTTGTATCTCAGAGTGAGTGAATCAATCAACAACTTAAAAAGTAGCCTCAATGGTCTTTGACCGGAGAGAGTAGTGGCGATTGGCACCGTAAGCGTGAGCTGCTGCTGTATGCGTACTATGGTACGGTACTGGCAATGTGGCCGTTTTGCCTAACGGCAATACTTCGTAAACGAGCAATGTGGAAATCGTGGTTTTAACCCGATTTACAGCTCCTCTAAAGAATCCACGCGACTTTAGTCCGTGGAGTGTCAAATCAGTGAACCAGATTGAAAAAAAATCATAACCCAGTAGGGAGGTTCCATTTAACGTCCCTACTTTTTGGTTTACTCAGATTAAAAGATACAGCAGATTTCGGGCAAATGAGGTACAAGGTAAATAGTGAAAATATTGCAGTGCAGGCATCTTAGTCGCGATGGGTGTACCTCATCAATTAGGAAACCCCTGTATGTAGGGTTTGCTAAATAAGTCTTTTAGTAAGGGGGAGGAGTCAGGTAGGGGAGCCGTCGGATTAGCGACGTACAGGAGTTTTAGGGGCGAATGGCCATTCGCCCCTACAGAAGAAACGGAAGTTATAGAAAAGATAAATTTAATATTTATAGACAGAATCTTCATTTTGTCTTAATATTGTCGTAAGAATTAAGCTTAAGTAAACCAATTTGCTAATAAGCTAATAACAAAAAATATTAGGAGGAAAAGGTATGGCTATCGTACCAATGCGCTTACTACTAGACCACGCAGCAGAAAACGGTTATGGCATTCCTGCATATAACGTCAACAACATGGAGCAAATTCAGTCCATTATGCAGGCGGCAGATGAAGCAGACAGCCCTGTAATCTTACAAGCTTCTCGTGGGGCACGCAAATATGCTGGTGAAAATTTTCTACGTCACTTAATCTTGGCTGCAGTAGAAACTTACCCTCATCTTCCTATTGCTATGCACCAAGATCATGGTAATTCTCCTTCTACTTGCTATGGGGCTATGCGCCACGGTTTCACTAGCGTGATGATGGATGGTTCTCTAGAGGCAGATGCTAAAACTCCAGCTAGCTTTGAATATAATGTTAATGTTACTGCTGAAGTAGTTAAGGTTGCTCACTCCATCGGTGTAAGTGTAGAAGGTGAGTTAGGTTGTTTGGGTTCCTTAGAAACTGGTATGGGCGATAAGGAAGATGGCCATGGAGCAGAAGGTAAACTTACCGAAGATCAACTTTTAACCGATCCAGATGAGGCTGTACAATTTGTAGAGCGAACTCAAGTAGATGCTCTAGCAGTTGCTATTGGTACTAGCCATGGTGCTTATAAGTTTACTCGTAAGCCTACAGGAGAAATTTTGGCCATTAGCCGAATTGAAGAAATTCACCGTCGTCTACCTAATACTCACTTGGTTATGCACGGTTCTTCTTCTGTTCCTGAAGATTTATTGGCTATGATTAACGAGTATGGTGGTAATATTCCTGAAACTTACGGTGTACCTGTTGAAGAGATTCAAAAAGGTATTAAGAGTGGTGTTCGTAAGGTGAATATTGATACTGATAACCGCTTGGCTATTACTGCTGCTATTCGTAAGGCTGCTGCTGAAGATCCTTCTAATTTTGACCCTCGTCACTTCTTGAAGCCTTCTATTAAGTTAATGAAGCAGGTATGTTTGGATCGTTATCAACAGTTTGGTACTGCTGGTAATGCTAGTAAGATTAAGGTTCAAACTTTGGATGAGTTTGCTGCTAAGTATGCTAGTGGAGATTTAGCTGCTACTACTAAGACTGCAGTTTCAGTATAGTTTATAGCGTAATTAGAATTTTCTACTCCAAATTCTGAAATATTTAATTAGTTGATGAGAAGCTGTCAAAATAACAGAAAGCTTCTCATTTTTTTTTCTAATTTCATCAGGACTTAGGGAGATACACTAGACACAGAGTAGAAAAACTATAACGTTATAGTTCTGTAGTGTTTAACCCTCAAAAATTCCTAAGTCCTCGATGATAAGTTTTTGAAATAACACAAAGCTTCTCATTTTTTT
>NZ_LGSU01000759.1 GCF_002260545.1 Hydrocoleum sp. CS-953
GTAGTTGACTTTCTCTGAGACTCAGAATATCTGAGTTATTTTGAAATTGAATAATATTAGGGTCGAAAATATGAGCCAAAATTTTATTGGCACAATCTTCAATTATATTAATAGCTGTAAGATAATTAGATGGAGTTAAATTTTCTGATTTTTCTTGATTTGTCATAGCTAAAATTCTTAATTTTTAGTAAGTTGAAATAGGCTTGAATACTCCCGCTTTAACGAAGTCAGAAGTCAGTAGGGGCGAATGGCTATTCGCCCGTACAGAAGTCAGAAGTTGTTTTTGTAACGGGGATTTATGCCCCGCTCCAAAAACATTTCACCTTAAAAGGTGGGCTTTTAGACACATTTTTTTTGATAAATTTTATTATAATAAGTAGCTAGACATAATTAAATAGAAAACCCTCTATGCTATAAAGTTTAAGTTTTCCTTGGATGCGCATCTTAGGCATTTTATAATTTTATTTTGCCTACCTACTTAAGTTAATAACTTATAGCTGACAGCTAATAGCTGATTGCTGAATGCTTACATTCATTTTAGCACTTGTGAGGATTATAAGAAAATGTCAATATTTTTTAAGGGGGTTATATTAAATGCGATAGTATCAATTAAATTAAGTAGTTGTGCTTTTAGGCATTTCCTAGTTTAGAGATGGAACAGGGAGTCAATAAGATATGTAATATAAAATCCGGTTATAAAGTAATTGCAAAACTACTTCTTCATTAAGACAAGTTTTCTATTGAATAGGAATTATATAATTTAATAGTTCAAATCCAATATTTCTCCTAACTCCTAATATCAAATCCGCTTAATTCGGTATAAAAAAATTTCATCTACGGTTCCCGAAAAATCAGCAAAAGTGCAAATCTTTCTAAATTCTCTTCCCTCCTGACTCCTGTACGGGTGATTTCCTAATTACGCGGAAAGCGACAGCATTCGGTTTGCGCAGCGAAACGGCCGTTAGCTTCGCATAACTATCGTTAACGCCCGTACAGGAGTCAGGAGAAATGGGGAATTAGCGAGGAAACAATAGGAAGAATTACCCCTTGATTTTCCTGCTATAATAAACCCAAAATCCTAACTTTTTGACTATCAATAGCTAAAAATAAGATACTTTTTCCAAACTTAAAAAGGCACTTACCTTTATCTGTCAATGCTTTTATATTTAATCAGCAAACCCTAATTATACCAATGCTACTGGATTTGATATAACTCCTAACTCCTAACTCCTAACTCCTCCGCAATACGATAACTAATTACCCGGATTTTATATAATTAATTTTGCTTATGAACTTATAGATAGAGGATTAAACTTGTTAGGTTTCCTTACCTCAACTCAACTTAAAAAATACTAATATTGTAATTAGCAACCATTCCCTATTTATCAAATTAAATATGAGCTAAAGGTAACAGTAACCGACTTTCTACTAAACCACCTTCGCCCAACTTTAGCTCAAAATCTCCTCCCATTTGTTGCATGACTCGCCGACAGATAATTAAATGTTTGCCTGGGGGTGTAACTAGGGGAGAAGTTTCTAATATATCGGGTATAGAACCAGCATTAAATTCAGCAATTAATTGAGGATTAATACTTCCTTCATCAAGAATAGAAATTTCTAACCATTCTTCATCTAAAGTTTTACATTTAATATCTATTTTTCCTCCTGTTAGAGAACGACGACAAGCACTAATCAAAAGCTCATATACAACCAATTCTAATTTAATACTATCTCCATAAATAGTTAAATTTCCTTCTCGATGAACTTCTAATTGTAATTTTCTTTTTTTGACTTGAGAATCAACACGAGTCAGCGATCGCCTCAATAAATTAGCCACAGATACAACGTCATAATTTGCTTGTAAACGCCATTTTTCTTGTTTCAATAATGAGGTAGTAGATGATAATACATTGCCAATTTGTCTTAGTAATTGCTGATAACGTAGATTTGCTAACATATCTTTTTGTTGAGTAGAATTTTCCGCCGGAATATTATTTAGTTCACTTAACTGTTTAAAACCAGAACCAACAGTACGATAAAGTTCTTCTAAACGCCTTTGTTTGTACCAATTCAACCACTCTAATTCTTCTCGCTGAGATTCCAAAGTAGTCTTGACAATTAAATAGCGACGTGACCAGGCAAACTGAGAAACCAAAGTAGTAAGTAAATTTTTTAAAGTCTCAGTAGGAGAATTTTCTAACTGTGGAACTTCTGTTTTTTGCCATAAAATTCCGTAGGGATCTGTTAATAATAATATACCTGTTGGTTGATGTTCAGCAGCAGTACGCAAAGCAGTTACTATAACCTGACCACTATCAAGAATATTTAGCCACCGCAAAGTTTTCGCTGGCACATCACTTACATTCAAATGCAACCAATCATTGCTAGAAAGTATTTGTTGAATCCAAACATCCGTGCGAACAGGAATCGAAATTTTCCCAGTGCTAGTAATATTAGAGTCGCCATAACGATAACTCATAATTCTGCCTGTTTGCGATGCAGGATACCAAGCAATTAAAGCANACTATCAAGAATATTTAGCCACCGCAAAGTTTTCGCTGGCACATCACTTACATTCAAATGCAACCAATCATTGCTAGAAAGTATTTGTTGAATCCAAACATCCGTGCGAACAGGAATCGAAATTTTCCCAGTGCTAGTAATATTAGAGTCGCCATAACGATAACTCATAATTCTGCCTGTTTGCGATGCAGGATACCAAGCAATTAAAGCAACTAGGGGAACATTTTGGGAATCTATCTCTCCTACCTCCATAATTGCTTGAGCAATAAATTGGATAAAACTACGTTCGAGATGATCTAGGGATAAATTTTCTAATACACTTTCTTCTCCCACTGGTGCTAAATTCTTAACTTCTTGCAAAAATGAGGAGTCAGAAGAATTAATCAATACTTTTGTGTGGTTTCCGAGTATTGTGGTGGGTTGCAAAGCAGTTAAACCAGACTGCAAATATTGGATATATTGCTGTTGCTGATGAATTTGCTGATTCATGTCTCTTTGATGCAGAATAAAACCTAACTGTTGACTGGCAATTTGCACCAATTCTCGCTCATTGCGATTCCAACTGCGAGGAGCGTCATAACCAATAATTACGATGCCTTCGGGTCGATCGTACTTATTGTCTTGATTCTCTGTAATAGATTCTTCTTCCTCCTGTTTCCTAGTTCCTCTTGTGCTGCACAATAGAAGAGAGCGCATTCCTAGTTTCTCAAAATCTTCCTGCCAAGCACTCAATATATGATTCTCTGACCAATTTTCAATTCCTACTACTTCGGTGTTTCGATCTATCAGGGTTATATCTTCTTTGCTGAGAGAAGGTAGAGGAGTTGTAATTATTCGACTTTGAGTAGAATGATTTTGATAAATAACCTCAAACTGGTCTTTCTGGCGAATAGCTAACATAAAATATTTAGCACCTAAACGTTGAGATAGTTTTTCCGCCGTTGTGCGGATAGTTTTTTGCCAGCCATCATCACAATAAATAGCTCTAGTTATCCCTGCAGTTAAAGTCTGATCTATTTTAGCTTGGGAAATTTTGTCTTTCATTTCTGATAGGGGAGAAGTTAAAGCTACCAGTTTACCTATTCCATGCAAATAGTTTTTTTCATCATCTTGCCACGGACGGTTATGTTGTTCTTCTATAGTGATAAACCCTAAGAGTTCATCTTCTAAGATAATAGGTGCTACTAATACAGAAGAAGCTCTGATTTGTCGGAGCAGTAGTTGAGTAATCTCGTTGTCTACGGAGTTGTAATATTCTCCGACGCAAACAATTTGCCCTTTTACTAATATCTGATATAACTCACCTAAATCTTGCAATGTAATACCAGAAGCAGGACGCTTGAAGTCACTCCATTCTACAATTACTTGGCGATTACTTGCACGACGCCAGAAGTAGCGCCCATTGGGATAATACCAGTAAATATTTGTGCGGGATGGCTGCAAAAATTTATGAGTGATTTCTACAACTGCTTCCAGACGTTGGTCTAGGGTTGTTAATTCTCCTAATTCAGAAAGTAATGAGAGTATGGGTTCATCAGGTCGTTTAATTTGCTCCTGTTGCCACTCTTTTTGGATTTTTTCTAATGTGTGCCCCAATTCTCCCCAGATTAAAGATAGGAGTGCTTTTTCACCTGACTCTAGAGATATGCCCCGATTTTGTGAACCCATTAAAACAACACCAAAAGATGTTTCTTTATAAGATATGGGAAATAAAATTGTGCCTTTAACATGATAAGTTTGAGCTATTTTTACCCATCCTCCCACTTGCTTTTCAGCACTTAAGTCATTTATTTTAAGTGCTTTACCTCCCATTAATACTTGTTCTAATACATCTCCATCACTAATTGTAAATTTTTGTTTGAGAATAGAAATTTCACCATTAGGAGTAATTCCTCCTTTGCCAACTATTTTATTTTTCGTCAACTTTTTTAGGTTTGGTAGTCGGGAAATTCTTGTCCTGCTTGAGGATAGGGATAAAAATAGTCATCGAAGTGAATGGCATCAACATCATAACGGCG
>NZ_LGSU01000076.1 GCF_002260545.1 Hydrocoleum sp. CS-953
GTATTAATTCTTTATTCAATTCTTAGTTTGAGATTGAGTATATTTTTCCCTAACCCGAAAGACAATACCTCAAACCTACGACTTACCAACTTTTTTCAATTTTATCTTTCCATGAAAGAATAAGATTTGGTATAAGACCTCGCATTTAATGGCAGGATTAAAATAAGAAATTAAAATAGTTGTAAATATCAAAATCTAACCATGCAGATAGTAGAAAAACAAACCACACAAACCCTAGAAAAACCTCTAATTATTGCTGGTAAAAAATTTTCCTCCCGTCTAATGACAGGCACAGGCAAATATCCTACTCTTGAGACAATGCAGCAAAGTATAGAGGCTAGTGGATGTGAAATTGTCACTGTTGCAGTACGACGGGTACAAACTCAAGCTCCTGGACATGAAGGGTTGGCAGAAGCTATAAATTGGCAAAAAATCTGGATGTTGCCTAATACTGCTGGTTGTCAAACGGCTGAAGATGCAGTGAGAGTAGCCAGGTTAGGCAGAGAAATGGCAAAACTGTTAGGCCAAGAAGATAATAATTTTGTCAAACTGGAAGTTATTCCTGACCCTAAATATTTATTGCCAGACCCCATCGGTACATTACAAGCTGCAGAACAATTAATTAAAGAAGGTTTTGCTGTCTTACCTTATATTAATGCTGACCCACTACTAGCTAAAAGACTTGAAGAAGTTGGTTGTGCCACAGTGATGCCTTTGGGTTCACCCATAGGTTCGGGCCAGGGAATCCAAAATGCAGCCAATATTTCCATAATTATTGACAATTCTACTGTTCCTGTGGTAGTTGATGCAGGAATAGGAACTCCTAGTGAAGCAACTCAAGCAATGGAAATGGGAGCTGATGCTTTACTAATTAATTCAGCGATCGCTTTATCCAAAAATCCACCCATGATGGCAAGAGCTATGGGAATGGCCACAGAATCAGGACGTTTAGCCTATCTAGCTGGCAGAATACCGAAAAAAGATTATGCAACTGCTTCTTCTCCGTTGACTGGAAGGATTAACAGTCCTGGCCTCTAGTAATAATTTCCTATATTTGCGAATTTTCTGTTAGTCTAGGTAATAATTAAAAAATAATAAGGAAAAAGGGTCTTTAATTATGCCATATACAACAGAAGAAGGTGGACGTTTAAATAATTTTGCTGTAGAGCCAAAAGTTTATCAAGCTGATGCTCCAGATCAGAAACAACAAATGAACTATCTTATTTTAGGAGCTTTAGGAGTTGTATTAATAGGTAGTTTGATGTTTGTGGCTTTCTCTGTATCAGCTTAGACTTTCAGTAGAAATTATTTAAAGACTTAACTAGGTTCCTGAAGTTTCAGGAGTCTAGTTTTTATTTTGGAACTAATTAATAATTAATAATTAATAATTAAAGCAGTTTTGGAGTCTTGGAGGTACAAAATTTTAGGACTTTAGGCAACAGCTCCAGAAGGCAACGATTGAATTAATCAACTGTACCTCACCGTCTGTGCAAAGTGCTGTAATAATTACCTCTTCTTTTTAAGAAGAAGATTGGTTAAAAGGAAATTTTTTTTGCCTGAAAGAAGATACTTTAAACCTTAATTTTTCGGTAAAGTATTTCAATTACCCTTTTTATTCATAACATTATTTTTTCGGTGGTCTTAAAGATGTAAGAATGTGGGTGAGTAGATTCGTTCAATTGTCATAAGGCAGACGAGCAGAATCATTACTTGTTTACCACTACCATTTTTTCATGCCTCGTATTATTCCTGACTCAGGTTAAATCAAGTTGAAAAATTTAGTATCAATAGAGAGAAAAGACAAGATAGAATAGAAAACTAAGGAAATTTATTGAAATTTCTAGGCATTTTCATAACTCCATTGGGCAAAACAACAGTTAAAATGAAAAATCAACTCCTAATAATAACATATATATAGCAATCCTCCGCATATTCGTGGCAAAAATCTTACTGCTTTTTAGGCAACAGGCACTATTGCTACAGCTCATCTGGAGGGA
>NZ_LGSU01000760.1 GCF_002260545.1 Hydrocoleum sp. CS-953
TTTTTAGGGAGTAGGGAGTAGGGCAAAATAATTGATTATTTTTGTCAGATAATTGATTTTATTGTTTATTATTCGAGAGGTATAGTAGAAAGACTTTTTCAGCAAACCCTACTTAATAAACTTCATCGTGACTACCAATGTCTACAAACACAGCTTTTTCGTCTTCTGTAAACTAGAATAAAATCCTCTCATCATAATCTACCCTAAAACTCAAAAACTCCTTTAGTTTTCCAGAAAGTTTGTGTGCTTTTAAGCTTGGATAGAATGGTACAATGGTGAACTTTTCTAATTTTTCCCAAAATCTTGTCTCTAAATCTATGTTGCCTTGAATACGCTTTTTGAAGGCACGTTTAAACGAGGAACTAAAACTAATTTTCTCAGATCGTTAATATTGGAGGAAAACTTCAGCTCCACTTTTTGTTATTCAATTTGAGCTAACTTGAAATGCTCATAAATCTCTTCACGTCTTTCTTCGCGGATATATTGTCTTAACAATAATTGAATTTCTTGCTTTTCATCCTTGGAAAGACTTTTGATTAGCTCAACTACATCATTAAATGTCATAATTTTTTAGACCTCATTATACTCAATCAATTTTATCAATTATTATCATCTCTCTATTCCCTATTCCCTATTCCCTATTCCCTAATTTATACAATAGACTTTAGCTCTGTACTAACTTCATTAAGTTTTTGAATCCCTTGTTGAATTTGCCCTAAACCACTCGCTGTTTCTTGCGCTCCTGTATTCAATTCATTCATCGCATCTACCACTTGCTTAATAGCGATCGCTTGTTGTTTAATATTAAGAGAAATTTGCTGATTATTTAACACCACATTATTAATTGCATCTTTCACACCATTAAAAGTTTCGGCTGTTTGTTGAGCAATGTTTACTCCTAATTCTACATTTTTTGTACCTGCTTCTGTTGCCATAACTGTAGAATTAATTGATGTTTGAATATCAGAAACTAATGTATATATTTTCTCTGCTGACTTTCTACTTTCATCTGCTAATTTACGAATTTCACTAGCAACAACACCAAAACCTTTACCATGTTCTCCAGCACGAACAGCTTCTACTGCTGCATTTAAAGCTAACATATTAGTTTGATTAGCCAAGTCACCAACAAGTTGAGAAATATTACCAATTTGATTTGTTTGTTCACTTAAACGAGTAATTTGTTGAGCGATCGCCTCTACTTTTTCACTTAAAGAACCCATCCCTTCTAAACTTGTATCTACCGCCTCTGTTCCCTCTTCAGCTAAAGCCAAAGCTTGTGTTGCTGCTCCGGCTGCAGCTTCCGCTTGTTCTGCTGTTGCTTGAGAAGAAGCACCTAATTCTTCCATAGTTGTAGTAGTTTCATTTACAGAAGTAGCTTGTTGAGCAGCAGTACCTTCTTGCTCAGTTATTGTAGCAGAAATTGCTGTAGAAAAATTGACTATATTTTCAGTTGTATTATTAATTATTTCACTAATCTTACTGGTAATTGCCACTCCCATAATTGCCGCAACAACTATCAACAATATTGAGCCTATACCTAGCAACCATAACAAGACAATTAAACTATTTTTAGTTTCTTCTGTTTCGGCTTTAAGTAATCCTCTCTTTGTCGTCACAAATTCATTATTTAATCTTTCAAATTCATCAAGTAATTGTTTACCTTGGAAAGTATTAAATAAAGCTACCGCCTCAGTTTGCTTACCCTCTTTTACCAATTTTATAACTTGATTAGCAAAAGATTGAAAATCATTTTTTACCTGCTCCATTTTCTCTAAACGTTCTTTGTTTTCAGGAACATCAATTGATGCCCTTACAGACTCAATAGTTGTATCTAACAACTTTAAAGCTTCATTATATTCTTCGATAAATACTCCTTCTTGAACAGCTAGATAACCACGAAAACTACTAACCATTTTTTCTTCATTTAATGTCACCTTGTTTATATCTAGAACTAGACCTTGTACTCTTTCAACTTCTTTTAAAGTCTCAAATACTTTATTAGCAGTGCCATAAACTACTCCTACTAGCCCCAGAAATAAAACCACAGGCACTGTATATCCTAACAATAAAATGTTTTTAAATTTTAGTTTTTCCCACATAAATTTTTTTTCCAATTAGTTTTTTCGGAATCCTTTTTTTTTGGTAGCTTCAGCTAGAAAAGTTTCACTTTTTTTTCGACCTAAAAAGGCTGAAGCTTTAGAATGTTAATGCTTTTAGATTTAATCNAAATAAAACCACAGGCACTGTATATCCTAACAATAAAATGTTTTTAAATTTTAGTTTTTCCCACATAAATTTTTTTTCCAATTAGTTAATTATTTATTTCTGATTTGTAAGCATTCAGCAGTCAGCTATCAGCTATTACAAGGAGGAAGAAATACTGAGCTTGAGTATCATCTTTTACTTGCTCGATACCTGAATTTAATCCAAGCTTCGACTGGACGAATCTCTGGTTGAAAATTTAGTAGAGGTTAAACGAATGCTAGTTATCAAAAGCACGTTTTTGAAATTATACCAATTTCTAAAAATAACGCTATACTTGGGGAAAACTGCAGTTATTAAATAATTAATACAGCTCGAATAACTTTTTTACTAATTTGAGCCACGAAGACTGTTAATTATTCTTATTTTTACTGCCCCCCCGCTCCCTCACTCCCCTACTCAATCAAATATAGAAAAGTTTTTGAGAAATGGTATTACCCTCTAATCCTTCTGCCTTCTGCCTTACCTTCATAAATATTGGTGCTGTCTAAACCGCATCTAGTATAATACCAATTCCCAAAACTAATGCTATAGTTAATTAAAACTTCAGTTATTAGGTAATTACTTTAGTAGAATAACTTTTTTAGTTATTTTTATTTTAGGTAAGTTAATGTTAATTATTCTTGATTTTTACTTCTCCCGTACGGACGTTGCATGCAACCTCCCTACACTCCCCTACTCCCATAATTAATCAAATCTAGAAAAGTGTTTGAGAAATGGTATAATTTAATATGTCGAGGCAGAACTTTATTTAACAACTAGACTATAGAGTTTAATTCCATTCTCACTTCATTAAGCTTTTGAATAGCTTCTTGAGTTGGTCCTAAACCATCAGCTATTTCTCTTGCTCCTCTATTCAGATCGTTCATTGCATCTCCTAATTGCTGAATAGCCAAAGATTGCTGTTGAGCATTCAAAGAAATTCGCTGATTATTTAACACTACATTATTAATTGCATCTTTAATACCATTAAAAGCTGCGGTTGTTTCTTCAGCACTTTTTACTCCTAATTCTACGTTTTCTGTACCTGCTTCTGTTGCTAGAACTGTAGAATTAATTGATGTTTGAATATCAGCAACTAATGTATATATTTTTTCCGCAGACTTTCTACTTTCATCTGCTAATTTACGAATTTCACTCGCAACAACACCAAAACCTTTACCATTTTCTCCAGCACGAACAGCTTCTACTGCTGCATTTAAAGCCAACATATTAGTTTGATTAGCCAAGTCACCAACAGCCTGAGAAATATTACCAATTTGATTAATTTGTTCATTTAAACGAGTAATTTGTTGAGAGATAACCCCTACTTTTTCGCTCAAATAATTCATCCCTTCTAAACTTTTATCGACCGATTTTGTTCCCTCTTCAGATAAGTTTAAAGCTTTTCTTGCTGCTACTGCTCCTGCTTCAGCTTGTTCTGCTGTTCCTTGAGAAGAAGCAGCTAATTGCTCCATAGTTGTAGTAGTTTCATTTACAGCACTAGCTTGTTGAGCTGTAGTACGTTCTTGTTGATTTATTGTAGCATAAATTTCTGTAGAAACATTAGCTATACTGTCAGTTATTACTTGCAGTTTTTTAGTCGTATTACCGATAATTGTTATTGTCGTAATTATCGAAATAACAATCAAGAATATTCCTTCTATACTGGCGCACCATCGCAACAAAATTAGATTCTTTTTTGTTTCCTTTTTTTCCTCTGCCAGTAGTGTCTTATCTACCACATAAAAATCCTGGCTTAGTCTTTCAATTTTATCTATAAATTCTTGATTTGCTTTGGTTTTAAATAAATCTATAGCTTCCGTTTGCTTACCTTCTTTTAGAGCCAACTCAATAACTTTATCAGCGAAGGATTGAAAATTATTTTTCACCGCCATTATTTTGTCTAAACGTTCTTTTTGTTCGGGAACAATAATCAATCTATCTAAAGACTTCAGGTCTGCTTCAAATTTATTTGAAGCTGCATTATACTCCTGAATAAACATTTCATTTTGAACAGCTAGATAGCCACTAAAACTTCTAACCATCTTTTCCCCATCTAAAGTTACCTTATTTACGTCTAGAATCACGGTTTGTACTCTATCAACTTCTTTTAAGGTATCAAGTACTTGATTAGAAGTCCCATAAACTACTGCGGTTAGTATTAGGAATAAAACCACCGAAACTGCATATCCTAACCACAAACGGCTTCTCAATTTGAGATTTTCAAACATAAGTTTTTTTGGGTGAAACAATATAGCAATAATAGTACCAGAAAAAATAGATTAGGATTTTAACTC
>NZ_LGSU01000761.1 GCF_002260545.1 Hydrocoleum sp. CS-953
AAGTATATAGAGTCTCAAGGTAGGAGGAATAAAAATAATTTCAACCCTGTATCAAAGATGTTGAGTAAAAAATTTGAAGATCCTCTACAAGCACCAAAATTTGATGATATAAAAAAACAGAAAAAACAAGCTAATGATACCCTAAAAAAGAACAGTAAAAATAGGAAAAATATAAAGATAAAAGGAATTGTATTTAGTCGAAAGCTGTGGCTAAGATTAGGTTTGATTGGAGTTAGTAGTATTGTTATTTATGGTGGTTGGCAGTGGCGAAAATTAGAGCAAAGTTTACCAGAAATTACTGATATTTCTTCCTATAGTAGAGACGGTACTTTAACAATAAAAGCTGCCGATGGTAAAATTATCCAACAAACCGGACCTGCTACTAGAGAAAAAATTAAATTAGAAGATATTCCTACTCCTTTAGTTCAAGCTTTTATTGCTATTGAAGACAGACGTTTTTATGAACATAGAGGAGTTGATTATCGGGGAATTATTAGAGCATTTGTATTTAATATAATTGCTAGAGATGTAGTTCAAGGGGGTAGCACTATTACCCAACAGTTGGCGCGGATGGTTTTCCTGGATATGGAACAAACTATTTGGCGGAAACTCCGAGAAGCAATGTTAGCTTGGAAAATGGAAAAGGAGTTATCTAAAGAAGAAATTTTGGAACTATACCTAAATATAGTTTATCTGGGTTCCGGTGCTTATGGTGTAGCTGATGCTGCTTGGGTTTATTTTAGCAAACCAGTATCCGGTCTAACTTTAGCAGAAATGGCAACTTTGGCAGGTTTGCCTCCTGCACCTAGTCAATATTCGCCATTGGTTAACCCGGAAGCAGCTAAAGATCGCCGAAATTTAGTATTAGCGGAAATGAAAGCAGCAGGTTTAATTTCTGATGAGCGGGCAAAAACAGCGATNCAACTTTGGCAGGTTTGCCTCCTGCACCTAGTCAATATTCGCCATTGGTTAACCCGGAAGCAGCTAAAGATCGCCGAAATTTAGTATTAGCGGAAATGAAAGCAGCAGGTTTAATTTCTGATGAGCGGGCAAAAACAGCGATCGCTAAACCTATGGCAGTACAACCTAGTGCGCCAAAACGTCTGATAGTAGAAGCTCCATATTTTGCTAACTATATTCAGAAAGAGTTACCCAAATATGTTTCCCCAGAAGTTTTGGCAAGAGGGGGGTTGACAGTGGAAACTACTCTGGATAGAAGTTGGCAAGAAATAGGAGAAAAGATAATTGAAGAAGCTGTTGATATTGATGGCGATCGCCAAGGGTTCGATCAGGCAGCATTAGTTGCTATTGACTCTACTAATGGAGAGGTGAAGGCATTAGTAGGAGGTCGAGATTTTGCCGAGAGCGAATTTAACCGAGCTATTCAGGCGCAACGTCAACCAGGTTCGACTTTTAAAAGTTTTGTTTATGCTGCTGCTGTTGCTGCTGGTTTTCCTCCCACTGATGGTTATCGAGACTTACCATTGACAGTAGATGGTTATAAACCGAAAAATTATGGTAAAAGGTATGCTGGTTGGCGATCGATGATTGATTCTTTGGCATATTCTATCAATGTGGTGGCAGTACAGGTATTGATGGATGTGGGGTTTGAACCTGTGATTAAGTTAGCTCGTGATATGGGGATTAAATCTGAGGTTAAAGCTACTTATTCTATGGCTTTGGGTACTTGGGAGGTGAATTTATTGGAGTTGACAAATGCTTATGCGACTTTTGCTGCACAGGGTAAGTATATTCCTGCTCATGGAATCAAAAAAATAATTAATCAAAATGGTGAAGTTATTTATGACGTTAATTTTAAACCAAAGCAGGTGTTAGATAAGGATACGGCAGCAATTGTTACCTGGATGTTGGAGAATGTTGTGAAATATGGTAGCGGTGCAAATGCTTATTTGTATGATCGCCCTGTGGCGGGTAAAACAGGTACGACTGAGGAGGCGCGAGATTTGTGGTTTATTGGTTATATTCCCCAAGTAGCAACAGGAATTTGGTTAGGCAATGATGATAACAAACCTACCTGGGGTGTGAGTAGTACGGCAGCATATAATTGGCAACTGTTTATGAGGGAGGTAGTTGAGGATATGCCAGTTAAAGATTTTCCTAAANCCTGTGGCGGGTAAAACAGGTACGACTGAGGAGGCGCGAGATTTGTGGTTTATTGGTTATATTCCCCAAGTAGCAACAGGAATTTGGTTAGGCAATGATGATAACAAACCTACCTGGGGTGTGAGTAGTACGGCAGCATATAATTGGCAACTGTTTATGAGGGAGGTAGTTGAGGATATGCCAGTTAAAGATTTTCCTAAAAAGCCTAGTTTTTACGATCGCAAACCTACTATTGAACCTAAACCAGTGGAACCAAAATGGATTAGGTACGGGAATATTGGGCCTGATGGTAGAGAGTTAGAAAGGAGAAATTATTATAGAGATTATTATGATAGAAATTATTAAACTTTAAGGATAACTGATACTCTAATATTTATGCACTTAATCATATATAAATTATGAATCCTCATTGGTGAAAACTCCTAGTTTGTAGAGGGTTTGGAGACCAAACCCCTACCGTCTTGAAGTCTACCGATACTACCGGATTTGATATTATATTATATCCGGATAATTAGTGATAAAAAATTTTTATTTGTAGTAGGACTTGAGAAATATCTATCTATAGCAATTCTAAATAGGTTGTAAGATTTTATCGTAGGGGTTTGGTCTCCAAACCCTAGTCAACATAATGGGATTTGAAAACTAAACCCCTACAATTTTTCTCACAAATCATTTCATCTTGTTATATTATCGGGCTAGAGCAAAACTACTAGCTTGTAATTATCACTATTCAACCGGACATGATATGACTTCTTCCTACTCCCTATTTCCTATTTCCTATTTCCTATTTCCTATTTCCTATTCCCTATTCCCTACTCCCTAATTAAAATGTTTGATTGTATCATAGTTGGCTCCGGACCCGCAGGAGCAAGTGCGGCATATCATTTAGCAAAATACGGACGTTCTGTATTAGTTTTAGAAAAAGAAACTTTACCCCGATATAAACCCTGTGGAGGTGGAGTTTCTCCTATTGTTCAAGAATGGTTTGATTTTGATTTTTCACCTGCTATTTCTCTGAAAATTAACTCCATTCGTTATACTTGGAAAAAAGGCGATTTAGTAGAGGTAAAACTACAAAATCAACAACCTATTTGGATGGTACGCCGTGAAGTTTTTGATTATTTTATCGTTCAGCAAGCGCAAAAACAGGGAGCAGAAATTAGAGATAAAACTCCAGTTATCGGCATAGAATTTAAGCACAATAATTGGCAAGTTTATACAAATAATCAATCATTTACTTCTCCCTATTTAATTGCTGCTGATGGTGCTAAAGGTTCTATGGCAAAATGGTTAGGCTTTAAAAATCGTAAACGGTTTGCTGGTGGAGCAATGGAAATAGAAGTACCAGTGAAAAATCAACAAATTGATAGTGCTTATTTTGAATTTGGAATGTTAAATAATGGCTATGTTTGGAACTTTCCTAAAGCTGATGGATATTCAATAGGAGTCGGTACATTTTGGCGAAAACACGGTCAAAATTTTGGAGCTTTATTAACAGAATATGCCACGATGTTTGAGGTAAATATTCAAAATGTTCAGAAGTTTGGTCATCCTTTATGTTTATGGAATGGGAATCAAAAATTACATACTCAAAAAGCAGTTTTAGCTGGAGAAGCAGCTTGTATTGTTGACCCTTTTACTGCGGAAGGAATTAGACCTTCTATATTTACAGGTATTAAAGCAGCAACAGCAATTCATAATTCTCTAAATGGAGATTTATTTGCTTTGGAAAAATACACTCAAATAATTAATGAAGAATGGGGGAAAGATATGGTTTGGGCACAACGTTTAGCTCAAGGATTTTCTCGTTTTTCAAATATTGGTTATCAAGTAGGAGTAAAGCGACCTCGTGCTACTACTATTATGACGAAAATTTTGTCTGGAGAATTACGTTATTCTGATGTAGTTAGTTCTGCTTTACGAAAACTTTGGCAAAGGTAATTTCAGTTATCAGTTATCAGTTATATCATGTCCGGTTGAATAGTTATAAATAAAAAGGGAGGAGTCAGGAGTCGTAGGGGCATTTGCGGAGCATTCCGGAACGGAAATGGCCATGTGCTAACGCAAAGCTCCGCTTTATATGTCGCTCCGCGTTTTTCATGTCGGCTCAAGCGCCGTTAGCGGAGCTTTGCGCTAGCAAAACGGAGTTGTGCGATAGCAAAACGCCCGTACAGGAGTCAGGAGGGAAGAGGGGAGAAAGAAAGTATATGCATGAGAAAGTTTTTTTATCACGCTCTTATCCGGACATGATATTATCAGTATCTCTGGCTAAATCTAGAGGGGGTATGATAAAATATTTTATCCTAATCAAAACAAAGGTTTTCTCTTACTATAAAAAAATCAATTTTGTAACTCCATTGATATCTACTATATTTTTAATGCTTATACGTAATACTACTTTGATAAATGTTTATATCATGTCGGGT
>NZ_LGSU01000762.1 GCF_002260545.1 Hydrocoleum sp. CS-953
GTGTACCAGTATATCTTGCTGAAGGTGGCGAAAGAAAATTGCGGTATGCCTTGAGTATTAAGTCAGCTTTACCAATGCAAACTAACAGAAAAAGAGGCTCACTGACAGGTTCAACTGTAGTAATTGATTATAAAGGTACGATATTAGCTAGTCCAGACCCTAGCAGACTAGGACGTAATATTTCTGAAGGGCCAGATGCAGGAAAACTAGAAAAAATTATTCCGAAAACTATTAAGCACTAATTCCATGACTTACAAAAGTTACCAGACGCTGCACAACTTCATCAATATCTTCAACTAAATTATCTTCACTAAATATTTCTGATTGCTCCATTTGATTCAATGTGCGCACTAGCATCGCAACTACTAAATCAAGTTTCCATTTTAATTCTGTGGGAGATTGATGGGGTAGCACTTTTGTCAGTATATATAGAAATCTTTGTTGACTGTTTCTAAATTCTTGTTCTGCTAGTTTCTGGACTGGATAGGGTTCGGCACGACAACGCCCCATAAATTGTGCATGAATTCGACATTCCTCCGATCCCTGTTGAATCATCTCTAGGGGAGGGGCGAGAAAAGCTGTGAAAATTTCTGGCACTGAAGGGAGGTTGTCTGACTCTTCTAGAATTGTTAGTTCTCGTAGTTGTTCTTCGACGATGGGTTCTGCTACTCGTCGGACTACTGCACTAAATAGTTCTTCTTTTGAACCAAAATGATAATGAATGGCCGCTAAGTTCACGTCGGCTTCCCGAATTATGGCCCTTAGTGAAGTTCCTGCAAAGCCTAAAGAGGCAAACAGTTTCTCGGCAGCATTGAGAATTTGCTCCTTTGTATCAATAGTTGAGTTTTTACCCATTCAATCCTGTGTTTGTTTTCCAGAATATGCAGCTTTATTTGATTTAATCATCAATTAGCTGCCCTTGCAATTATTTTAAACGTATGTTTTAATTTTAATATATCAAACGACTGTTTTAAAAATCCACTTTTATTTTATGTTAAGCCACAATTGGCCATCTATAGGTAAAGTCAAAAGTCAGTAGGGGCGAATGGCCATTCGCCCCTACATTCTTGCTCTGACTAAATTTGAGAGGTGTGAGAATGTCCGCGCTCGTAATGGCGACTGCTATATAGTTAAGTTAGAGAGTGTTTATTAAATAAATATTAAATCTTGAAAAATCCCTGGCTAATAGCAAATTTAGGGGTTTAGTCACCAAACCCAGGAAACAGGACTTAGTATATTTCAGCCCTTTTTTAGATTTACTTGACAAATAATCNAGTTAAGTTAGAGAGTGTTTATTAAATAAATATTAAATCTTGAAAAATCCCTGGCTAATAGCAAATTTAGGGGTTTAGTCACCAAACCCAGGAAACAGGACTTAGTATATTTCAGCCCTTTTTTAGATTTACTTGACAAATAATCTTTAGAGCAAAAACCAATGACAGACAACAAATTGTTAGACTCTAAATCTGATGAAACAAATGGTAAAGTGACAATTTTAACTGATGAGATAGAAACTTTACCAATTCAATCTGAGACTGCCAACTTCAAACCAAAAGGCAAAGAAAAGAAATTAATTGGGGTTAGCCTCCTGGTAATTATTTTGGCAATAGCTTTTGGTAGTCTAAAATTTCTCCAGAATCAAAAGATTTCTGCCAAACCAACCTCAGAAAGTTCTCTTCCCAATATCCTTTCTGTTCAAGCTATCCCCATAAAATTAGTGAACTCCTACTCAGTTTCTCAAAGTTATACAGGAATTGTAGAAGCTAAACGGACTAGCGAACTTGGTTTTGAACAATCTGGTTTACTTCAATCTATATATATAGAAGAAGGAGAAAAAGTAACCAAAGGACAAGCGATCGCTCAACTGGACACTAGCCAAACAAAAGCCCAACGAGCAGTATTAACAGCGCAGAAAGAAAGAGCGATCGCCAACCTCAGAGAATTGCAAAGGGGACCGAGGGTAGAAGTTATTGCCGCGACTCGTGCATCCCTCGCTCAAGAACAAGCCAAATTACAAGAATTGCAAAGGGGACCGAGGGTAGAAGTTATTGCCGCGACTCGCGCATCATTAGCTCAAGAACAAGCCAAATTACAAGAACTGCAAAGAGGAGCAAGGGTAGAAGTTATTGCAGCGACTCGTGCATCCCTAGCTCAAGAACAAGCAAGATTACAAGAATTACAAACGGGACCCCGCACCGAAGATATTGAAGCAGCGCGTTCGGCATTATTAGACTTAGAGGAACAAGTAGAATTAGCGGAAATTCGAGAAAAAAGACGTGAAGGACTTTATAAAGAAGGAGCAATTTCTCTAGAACAACTTGATGAAGCTGCTACTGAGACTGATACTCTGAATGCTAGACTTGAGAGAGCGCAGAGTGAACTGGAAAAGCTACAAACAGGAACCCGTTCGGAACAAATAGAAGCTCAAAAAGCTAGAGTTCGTCAGGTACAAAGTCAGTTAGATGAACTTATTGCTGGAACTCGCATCGAACAGCTAGAAGCGCAACGNAAACGGGACCCCGCACCGAAGATATTGAAGCAGCGCGTTCGGCATTATTAGACTTAGAGGAACAAGTAGAATTAGCGGAAATTCGAGAAAAAAGACGTGAAGGACTTTATAAAGAAGGAGCAATTTCTCTAGAACAACTTGATGAAGCTGCTACTGAGACTGATACTCTGAATGCTAGACTTGAGAGAGCGCAGAGTGAACTGGAAAAGCTACAAACAGGAACCCGTTCGGAACAAATAGAAGCTCAAAAAGCTAGAGTTCGTCAGGTACAAAGTCAGTTAGATGAACTTATTGCTGGAACTCGCATCGAACAGATAGAAGCGCAACGAGCTAGAGTGCGTCAGGTGGAAAGTCAATTAGACGAACTTATTGCCGGAACTCGCATCGAACAGATAGAAGCGCAACGAGCTAGAGTGCGTCAGGTGGAAAGTCAATTAGACGAACTTATTGCTGGAACTCGCATCGAACAGATAGAAGCTCAAAAAGCAGAAGTTAAACGTTTCGAGGCACAAATTTCTGAAATTGATGTTGTTCTGGGAAAGAGTATTCTTTATGCTCCTTTTTCTGGGACTGTTTCTGTGCGTAATTTAGATGAGGGAGTAGTGGTTAATGCTGGCCAGAGTGTTGTGCGTTTTGTTGAGGGTGGCGACAGAAAAGTTCGGGTTGGGGTGCCGCCAACTCAAGCTAGTCGTTTGAGAATAGGTAGTCTCGAGGAAGTAAGGGTGGGAGAGAGAACTTATAGTGCAAAAGTTTTGTCGATTTTACCAGAAGTAGATTCTACGACTCGGACTCAAAGTGTAATTTTGGCACTATCGCAAGCTGTTGCTCCGGGTACTGTTGTTCGTTTGGAACTTAATGAGATTGAAAGTATGGAGGGATATTGGTTGCCAACTTCTGCTTTGGTTTGGGGAGAGCGGGGGTTGTTAGCTTGTTTTGCTCTGGTTTCTCCCGATAAGTCAGATTTGGATTTACCTTTGGGAACTTATCAGACTGAAAAAAGAATGGTTGAGGTTTTGCATACGGAGGGAGACAGGAGTCTGGTGCGGGGAGTATTGCAACCAGGAGATTTGGTTGTGACAACTGGAACTAATCAATTAGCTCCTCGGCAGTTAGTGAAGTCTGTAGGGGTGATTCGCGAATCACCCCTACAGAAGTGAGAAGTAATTCTTGAGTAAGTAGCTACTTTGTAGGTTGGGTTGACATACGGAAACCCAACAAAAAGTTCAGGACTTACCCATAACCACCATATTTTGTAGGGGCAAATGCCATTTGCCCCCTAAAGATAGCGTATTATTTACAGCGCTTTTGAGATTGATAAACCACACAGTCAGAACCAAAGCCCTGTCAGGGCGAATGCCATTGGCCCCTACTTTGGGCAATGACTAATATTCAAGAAGCTATAGAACTTTACCTTGAACCTATTGAAGATGAATTTCCTATTTCGGCAGGGGCGATCGTCAAGGAATTATTATTATGAGTAAAGTTCCCAATCTTCCCTACACGCAAATTATTAATGTCCTCCATTTAGTCAAACCTCAATTGCATATCTTCTCTAAAACCAGAAATATAATAAATGAAAATTTATAGTTGTGGGGTAAAGGTGAAATTTATGGTTTCTCCAATGCGATGGTTGTCTATTCTCAGTATTAATAGTCTGATGTTATTTAATGTCAGTTTTCCTGTATTAATGTTGCCAAGTATTGTGAATAAGGGAGAAATTCTTGCTCAAAGCAACCCTGATGCTGAGGCAGGAAGATTATTGAAGGAGGGATTAGAACTAAAGAAGCAAGGTACAGCAGAATCTCTCAGTCAAGCTATTGCTGAATGGGAAGAGGCACTATTACTATTTAGGAAAACGGGTAATTTAGGAGGGGAAGCAGTTACACTTGTTGGTATTAGCCGTATCTACTCTAGCTTAGGAGAAAAACAAAAAGCTCTCAATTACTACCAGCAAGCATTACCTCTAGTTCAGCAAGTAGGGGATAAAAGAATGGAAGCTACCACTCTCAATAATATTGGCCTTGTCTACTCTAGCTTAGGA
>NZ_LGSU01000763.1 GCF_002260545.1 Hydrocoleum sp. CS-953
GCTGAAGCTCCCGAAGGTGGAGGGTAAAAATTTTTCCCTCCTTTTTATTGCGTATTGCGCAATAGTCTTTTCATTTGCTGAAGCTCCCGGAGGTGGAGGATGAAATTTTTCTCTTTTATTGCGTATTGCGCAATAGTAGTTTCATTTGCTGAAGCTCCTGGAGGTGGAGGATGAAATTTTTCTCTTTTATTGCGTATTGCGCAATAGTAGTTTCATTTGCTCAAGCTCCTGGAGGTGGATGGTGGAATTTTCCTTTTATTGCGCAATACGCAATAGTCATTTCATTTGCTCAAGCTCCCGGAGGTGGAGGATGAAATTTTTCTTTTTTATTGCGTATTGCGCAATAGTAGTTTCATTTGCTGAAGCTCCCGGAGGTGGATGGTGAAATTTTTCCTTTTATTGCGTATAGAGCAATAGTATTTTCATTTGCTGAAGCTCCCGGAGATGGATGGTGAAATTTTTCTCTTTTATTGCGTATAGAGCAATAGTATTTTCATTTGCTGAAGCTCCCGGAGATGGATGGTGAAATTTTTCTCTCCTTTATTGCGTATAGAGCAATATTAAATCGTTTCTATAATAGGTTTGGTTAACTTATAGGAATTTATTCAAATGGATAATGATAATTTAGAAATTCCAAATATTTCTATGCAACGAAATAACTCTTCAATCAGTCTTGATGTAAATAGGGATGCTTTTACAGAGTTCGTAGTTTCTCTTCTAGGCAAACCTGAGTCAGTTGAGGGATATGTAGAAGGTGCATTTGAGATAGATTTTCCAGGGTTTCAAAAGCTTAATTACATAATAGATGACAGAATAACAGAGCAGAACCAGTCTATGTTGGTAGAATTTAGAGCTAAGTTATTTTTCAATGATAATTCTTCACTTTCATTTAGTGGTATTAAGAGTTTTCAGGAATACGAAAAGAAACAACGAAAAAATTTGATTTGTACAGGCTTTATATTTACTTGGGTTTACCTTGTTGAATTCCATGATAAAAAAGTTCCAGAGAAGCAGGAAATATCGGTATTCTCAGTAGAGGAAGATACTCCTTCTTCAGCAAAATCAGAAAGTAGAAAGAAGAAGTTAATTTCTCAGATATTCGATGTTGGCTTTGTAGATCAAATACCTAAAATTAGTTATCTTATCAGATTTACTAATCAAGGCTGGGGAATTGAAATTGCCGAGATTGTCCGTAACTACATTATAGGTTTTGTCAAGATAGTAGATGTGCCTTTTGCTGGCTTCAGGCGAAAAGTTATGGAAAACCCTATAGTGCTTCAAATTCCTTCTTTGATTCTTGGCTTTTTACTATCTCTTGTACTCTTGTGGATATATTCGCAGGAAAGTTTAATAAGTTGTTGGAATTTTTCAGGTAAAATAGGTCAGTTTGTAGGNGCGAAAAGTTATGGAAAACCCTATAGTGCTTCAAATTCCTTCTTTGATTCTTGGCTTTTTACTATCTCTTGTACTCTTGTGGATATATTCGCAGGAAAGTTTAATAAGTTGTTGGAATTTTTCAGGTAAAATAGGTCAGTTTGTAGGAGACAATGTACTACCTGGAAAAAAATTAGACTTTCTTATTAATTTTTTTAATACTTGCAAAGTAATAGATTCAAAAAATGATCTTCTATTATTTCCTCTTGCTTTCTTTTCTTTTTTTACCTCTCTTCTATTCGCTCAATTGATTCTTAGGTTAATTAAATTACCTACTTATCGTTTTCTTCTTTTTACTGAAGAATCAAAGAAGGAAAGAGAAAAATATTTTACTAGAATTAGTTGGTGGAGAAATTTTTGGTTAATAACCGTGGGTGTAGGTTCGATTCTTGCATTTTTGAACCGTATTCTAGGGAACTACCTTTTAGAATGGTTGGGTAATGTTGGGTAATATTTTCGGCTAACCCTGCTAATAAAATATTAGTTGTGAGAATAGTGAAATCTTCTACAAATAACCAATTACAAAGCATAATAATTTCACGATTTTCTTAACACCAATTCCGCCACTAAGGGCAAATGATCTGAACCTGTAGATGGCAAAACTTCAGCAGACTGAGAAACCCAATGATTTGAATACCAAATATAGTCAATTCTAAACAGAGGATAATCCAATTTCCAGGTGGAATTTGGAATCAAAAAATCCAGACGCCAACCCGCAGGCCAAGTTAAACCTAAACCTATTCCTGATACTCTCCAAGAATCTGTTAATACTTGTTTTAAATAATAGTAATCCTGAGATTGTTCGCTCATATTAAAATCACCCGCTACAATAACAGGCAAAGTTTCTTTTTTTAGTCGTTCTATTAAGTCTTGAATTTCTGCTGTTCGCTCAGAAAATTCATACACTGGAATTGTCAAAAAGGGTAAAATTTTCCGAAGTCGAATCCAAGGTGAAATTGTTTGAATATTGTAGACAATTATTAGCTGTTGCTTAATTTTAATAATAGCTCTTTGTTGAACTTCTGAATGACCTGCTAAGTGTAGATTTTCTTTAAATTCTATGGGATATTTGCTGAGAATTGCTGCTCTATAACCTTTAAGATCGTCTGAGGTTTGATAAGGATATTCAGCTTTTAATTTAGGAAAGGATTTTCTAATGTGATTTCTGGTAATTTCTTGTAAAAATACTATGTCTGGTTTTTCTTGTTTGATTCTTTCTACTAGAGTTTCCGGTTCAGTCTTATGCCAGCTATTATTTAAGGAGAAAATTTTGAGAGGTTGAGCATTTACTGCAGAAATTGTTTCAGGAGAAAAGGAAATTGTTTGAGGAGAAAAATATTTTGTATGTAGCCAACCCATAAGTAGCAGACAAGCGATAGATGAAATTATACAAAACCAACGTTTTTTGATAACTAAAAATGCCGGGAGTGGCAGGATTAATATTGGTAAAAGAATTAAGGGAATAAAATTTCCAACTAAAGCTATTAACCAGAATTTATCCCAGAATATTAGTCGGAGTATCAAGTAAATTAAAATTAATCCTGAATAACTATAGACAAATACTTTGGTAATTCTTTGCAAAAGTAAGAATAGATTCATTGTCTTTGATGAGATATTCAATTGTTTTATCTGTATGAAGGAAATAGAAAAATTTTAACTTTAACCGTCCTTCTTAACTATGAGTATAAACCTATCTATAGATGGATGATTTAATGACTAGAAAATGAGGTCTCAAATCTCCCTTTTAAATTTATCCCTTATCCTAATACTCCTGAAAAACTTGTAGAGATATTGGGATAGGAATAGAGTATTCATCACGGAAAAGCCTTTAATTAAATAGGTTTATTCTACCAAAATATCCAGTTAATGGCAAATACATAACTTCTTTCCATAGGTTTTAAAGAGGATAAAAACAATAAATTTTAGTATTTTACACCTCCTAATTTAGTAGGATGTACTGTTAACAGTTAACTGATATAACTGAAATAACGTTCTTCTCTATACATACGCAGACCATAATTTCCAGCAGGAGTTGCTTGTAATTCTTGAATTACTGTTGCCATTTCCGAAGGAAGTTCTGACAATGGTTGAGGTTTCATAAAATGTTCTGACGGCATTAACACAGGAGCAGATAGAGCGGCAAAAGTTAAATCTGCTGCGGAAAAATTATCTCCTACTAAATATGAATGACCGTCAGATAATCGTTGACTAACTAAGTCAAAAACTTCCTGAATTTCTGCCAGAGATTTTGCTGCATTTTCGGCTGTTAGCTGAAATTTTTTCTGTAATAAATTGGAAAGGAAAGGAAAAAGAATTATAAATCCAATTTGTTCATACCAAGGAGTATTTGTACACCAACCTCTACGCATAGCTTGACGATCTTTTACCTTATAAAAATATCCCCAATTTCTCACAGCAACACCTAATTTTTCATCAAATAAATCTTCTAGTTCTTCAACTTCTTTCCGTAATTCTGGAATATCTGGATATAATTTTTTATCTTGTGGTGCTATGCCATTCAGGTAATGCAAAATATCAGTTGAATCAACAAAATTACCATGATTTTCTGTAGCTAAAACTGGAACACTACTACCATCATATTTGAGAGTAGCAATTCTATGAAAAACAGGAACATGAGGTTCTTCGGTGTAATTAATTTTTAGCCTGTCTAATGCCCAACGAGCTTTTTCAGAGAAATGTCTGATAGGAATAGTAATTAGACGATAATTTTGGCAATTCATAAATTTTTTCCTTGTTGATTATTTCTATAGCAATTAGGGAACGAGGATAAGGATACTGGGAATAGGGAATAGAGAAGAAGACAAAAATGATTAATATGGTAACTGCTCTATTCTATCCTTTCAAGGAAAACATTAATTCTCACGTCTGATTCTTCATTGCTATATAATTGCTAACAAAAAACAGTTGAAATTAAGGAAATATATTTGGTTTATGACTTCTAGCTGATCACGAGATTTACTAATAAGTTTTCTCTTTTTCCTTCTTCATTCTTCCTCCTTTCTTTTTCCTTCTTTAAAACAGCTTCCCTAAAACCTAATACTACTAAAATATTAGATAGTGTTAGAAATACTTCAGCACTGCAAGGAAATATATTTGGTTTATGA
>NZ_LGSU01000764.1 GCF_002260545.1 Hydrocoleum sp. CS-953
GTGCTTAAGTTTGCAGTTACGACCTAGGATGCAAGTTAAAATCTGACAAATATTTGCGCAACATTCCGCAGGAAATACTTACCGAATAATGAATAATTAATAGTTAATAATTAATAATTAGGAGTTGATAGTCAATTGATTATTCATCCCACATTCCGCACGTCAAGTTGTAACATTAAAAGTAGTATTAAAATCGGTGGCTTGCTAGGTATTTATACTATGTAAATCATCTTCATTGACTTTTCTCCTGAGTCAAATTCTGAGGATATTTTAAGCATAAATACTTACTTGATTGTTGATTTATTAAGTTACCACTATTATTTATTCCTGAATTCTGACTCCTGACTCCTGACTCCTTTTTTCTACTACATTTTGAAGTGCGGAATGTAGGATTCATTCAAGAATTCACGCCTTAAAGCCTCCCCTTGTAATTAATAATTTCAGAGGGTCTGGCTAAGAAAATAGTTGATATATTGCTCCTAAGCACCGTGATAATTCTTAATTGTATCGGCATCTCGTCACATGAACATTGTTAATTGCTGAAATGAATATTTTATACCAATTCTCATGCATTAACGCTATACTTGAATAACACTTCAGTTATTAAGTAATTAAACTAAGCTAATTACTTTTTTGTTAGTTTTAGCACTATGAGTGCATTAATTATTCTTTTTTTTACTTCTCCCGTACGGACGTTGCACAGGCAAAAATGCGTTTTCCGTTCCGGAATGCTCCGCAAACATGTCGCGTAGCGTTATCCTGACGGACTGCTGCCTCTTACAGAGGAGCTGCGCAAAGCTAACGGAAACATGTCGGCTCTTAGCCGTTAACGGAGTTATGCGCCAGCAAAAACGTCCCTACACTCCCCCACTCCCCTACTTCAATCAAATACAGAAAAGTTTTTGAGAAATGGTATTATTAGTATTTTCCCTAAAACCTACTACCTAATACCTTTAAGAAATATCAAATATTTAAGCTAATAGCTAATAGCNGACGGAATGCTCCGCAAACATGTCGCGTAGCGTTATCCTGACGGACTGCTGCCTCTTACAGAGGAGCTGCGCAAAGCTAACGGAAACATGTCGGCTCTTAGCCGTTAACGGAGTTATGCGCCAGCAAAAACGTCCCTACACTCCCCCACTCCCCTACTTCAATCAAATACAGAAAAGTTTTTGAGAAATGGTATTATTAGTATTTTCCCTAAAACCTACTACCTAATACCTTTAAGAAATATCAAATATTTAAGCTAATAGCTAATAGCTGACTACTCAATACTTACCTAAAACCTTTCATCTAATAAGGATTAATTCAAGACACTTTAACAATTTTACTTTTTGCCTATTCATAAAGCAATTTTAAGGCTTAAAACTATTTTATTTGAGAAAATAATTTTCAAAATATATATACTGTAGCTTGGCTCAAATAATCTACCACTGACAAAATAACCACAGCCTTACCAATCTAATACTTTAGACTTTTAAATTTTAACTTTTCTGTAGAAACACTACTAATTTTTTTCATCTTGATTTTTTGCTATTTTAATAATCTTAGATGTCAAAAGTAAGTAAATTATTTTATCCCATAAGACAGGTTGCTAAAATTAATTACAAAATTGGGAGAGACAGGGGAACAGGGAAAAGTTCATCCTCAAATCTCCTACCTCATACCTAACTTAAGGCTGTCAATTTATTTATACCCAACTACTTAATTAAAACCCTGGCCTTAAAAACAAGGTTTTATTTAAACCCCGTCCTTAAGGGCGAGGTCTTCTTAAAAAAAGGCTCTAGTATGATGATTGAAAATATTTTAGATGGACGCTATAAAATTGTTAAAATTATTGAATCAGGAGAATTTGGCCATACTTATCTTGCCCAAGATATTCGTCGTCCTGGAGAAGCACAATGTTTTGTTAAGCATTTACAGCCAAATACTTATGATCAAAGATTTCTCGAAATTATTCGCCGTAGATTTCAACAAGAAGCAAAAATATTAGAAAAGCTATCTCAACACAATCAAATTCCTAAACTCCTTGCTTACTTTGAAGAAAATCAAGAATTTTATTTAGTTCAATCTTTTATTCCTGGTCAGTCTCTAGATAATGAAATATTGCCAGGTAAAGCCCTATCTGAAATCCAAATAAGTAGAATTCTCATAGAAGTATTAGAAATTTTAGAATTTGTGCATAAAAATAATGTGATTCATCGAGATATTAAACCCGCTAATTTAATTAGAAGAAAATCAGACCATAAATTAGTTTTAATTGATTTTGGAGCTGTTAAAGAAATTAATATTGCTCAACAAAATAAAACAGCAAGGATTGGTACTATGGAATATATGCCAATTGAACAATTTGAATATAACCCACAATTAAATAGTGACATTTATGCTGTAGGAATGATGGGAATTCAGGCAATTACAGGATTACCTAGTAGTGAATTATCTAAACTAAAAAATCAGGAAAATGGCAATAAAAGAGAAATATTTTGGCGACACCTAATAAATTGTTCTACAGCTCTACCAGATATTTTAGATAAGATGGTGCGCTATGATTATCGCGAACGTTATCAGTCAGTAGCAGAAGTTATAGCGGATTTAAAAGAAATTAACAATAAACCAAATCCAACTATAGATAAGAGGCAAATTTATCGGCAAGAGGTTGTTCGTCGGGCTAGCTATCGAGGAGATATTTCTATTGTGGGGAGAGGAATTTTAGATGAAGTACGAGAAAGTTTAGAACTATCAAAAGAAGAAACGGAAATAATTGAGGATGAAATATTAAATCCTTACCGTAAATATCAGGAGCAAGGAGAAAGATACGAACAAACATTACGAGCTGCAATTAAACAAGAATATCCCTTTAGTAATGAAACTCGTGAAGAGTTAGAACGTCTACAACAAATTTTAGGACTTACTCAAGAGGATATAGAGTTAATAGAAGACAGAGTAGTGCCTAAATCTCTACTTATAAAATTTAAAGAAATATTGCTTGATAAATTTCAAAAATTCTCTATTAACTGGTGGTTAATTGTAGGATTTATCGCTATTATCATTGCAGTAATATTTGCTATTGATAGATATATTAAATTTCAAAATTATAATCAAATGCTGCAACAGCAAGCTTTAGAAAAAAAACAAAAAGAAGCAGCACAATTAAATTTATTTAGAAATTTATATGCAGATCGAAATTATGAAAATTGCATCAGTAAAACAACTCTAATTAGTGAAAAATCTAATATTTTTGCTGAAGCTCAGGATATTTTACAAAAATGTAAACAAGGTAAAAATTGGCAGAATTNTCCGAAAATTTATATGCAGATCGAAATTATGAAAATTGCATCAGTAAAACAACTCTAATTAGTGAAAAATCTAATATTTTTGCTGAAGCTCAGGATATTTTACAAAAATGTAAACAAGGTAAAAATTGGCAGAATTATCAAGTAGAAGATTTATCTCAATATTCGGCTGCTGTAGGTACTGTTGTATTTAGTCCAGATGGAAAAATGCTAGCTACTGGCAGTAGAGAGACAACAGTAAAAATTTTAGAAATACCTACAGGAAAAGTGATTAATACATTTCCTGGAGATAATTCTCCAATTTGGTCTGTTGCTTTTAATAGTGATGCTACTCAATTAGTTGCAGGTACTTATGATTGGAGAATAATTGTCTGGAATTTGGCAACAGGAGAACCTTTTCGGGTTTTTGAACATCGAGCACCTATTTGGTCAGTTGCTATGAGTCCTGATAATGAAACAATTGCTAGTTCTAGTGGAGATAAAACTGTTAAAGTTTGGGATTTAAAAACGGGTTTCTTAATTTTTAATTTCCCTGATCATTCAGATGTAGTTTATTCTATTGCTATTAGCTCTGATGGCAAAATATTGGTTAGTGGTAGTGCAGACCAAACTATCAAAATTGAAGATTTAGATACGGGAGAATTAATTAATACATTAACTGGACATCAAGGAGTTATTAGGTCTGTTAAGATTAATCCTGATGGGGAAAAAATAGTTAGTGGTAGTTATGATACTACGGTGAAAATTTGGGATTTAAAAACAGGAAAGTTAATCAAAACTCTCTCTGGTCATACTGCTGAAGTTGTCTCGGTTGATATTAGTCGAGATGGTCGGTATATTGCTAGTGGTAGTAAGGATAATAGTATTAATATATGGAATTTAGAAACAGGGGAATTGTTGAATACTTTGATCGGACATACAGATGAAATTTATACAGTTAGTTTTAGTCCTGATGGTAATAGTATTGCTAGTGGTAGTAAAGACCGAACTATTAAACTTTGGCGACGATAGTGATTAATAATTAATAATTAATAATTGATAATTAATAATGGATATAGCAATCAGGAATGATTTTGATATAATTTAAGAACGATGATAATAATTAATAATTAATAATTGATATAGCAATGCTTTGGCGGCTGAGACAATTCGGGCGATCGCTCAAGTTAGCCAATAAATGCAGGCGAGGTTGTTGCAGAGATTTGGTCTTCATAGTGTTTTAATTACTGAATAATTAATAATTAAGAGTTGATAGTCAATAATTAATTATTCA
>NZ_LGSU01000765.1 GCF_002260545.1 Hydrocoleum sp. CS-953
TTCATAGACATGGGCATCAATACCTTGTTTTCTCAGAGCGATCGCTGTTGCTAGACCACCAGGCCCAGCACCAATAATGGCAACTTTCTCCACAACAGGTTTAGAAGTTTCTCTCATTTTGCTTGTTTCCTTTTTTTTGGTAAACAAAAAACTAAAAAATAGTATACAATACCACAAATATATTCTTAAAAATATTTTCTTAAATTATCGTAATACCCTTGTTTATTATTTTATTCATGTTATTATTCTGAATGAAAGAAAAAACAAACTGCTTACGTTAGATAGCAAAAAGCTAGTCTCAAGCAGCAAGTTACTTCCAAGGAAGTTATATTAATGAGTTTACCTGTTCAGGTTTCACCAGCGACCAATGATCTAACCTTGTCCCAAAGTCAGACGTTGTCAGAAGTGGTGAAAGTCAAAATTCCGAAATCTGAGGTAGTCCCCAAACTAGATGTCTATTTTCTCGCCGATACAACCG
Source organism: Hydrocoleum sp. CS-953 (assembly GCF_002260545.1). Lineage (GTDB taxonomy): Bacteria > Cyanobacteriota > Cyanobacteriia > Cyanobacteriales > Microcoleaceae > Trichodesmium. The sequence goes on from NZ_LGSU01000765.1 coordinate 479, forward strand.
GTAGCATGAGGACAGCTATCGCTTCAGTCAAAAGCGGCATCATGGAGATCCTAACCAGAATTCAGTCCCTAGGATCTGATGTCTGGTTCGGGGTTGGCGACTACAAGGACTTTCCGGCTCCGGTTGACGATGAGCATCCCTACGCCTTCAAGAACCAGTGTAGCTTGAGCGCCGATATCACCACCGTCAAAGCGGCGATCGATGCCTGGACGACCACCCCCGGTAAAGATACTCCTGAAGCTCAATTCTATGGGCTAGATCAGGTGGCCGAATCACCTGGAGGCCAGATTGGTTGGCGTGCCGATGCCAAGCGTGTCATCGTCTGGTTTGGTGATGCCGCTGGTCACGACGCAGTATGCAAGGAAATCTCGAACCTATCCTACGACATCACGGAGGCATCACTCACTGCTAAGTTAGTTGCAGAGAAGATTAAGGTGCTGGCACTGTCTATGAGCACCAACTATCGTGCCCCGGCTGGGCTAGACGATGATCCGAAAACGAGAGCAACCGCGTACAAGTCTAAGTGCGGAGAGCCTGGGGGAACCCCCGGACAAGCCACCAGGATAGCCAATGCCACGGGTGGCAAACCGATCCAAGGTGTCGATGAAGATACGGTTGTTCAGCAGATCGAGACTGAGTTGATAGCACAGATCGCTGAGATCGGGAACGTGCGCCTGGTAGCAAGCGGTGCCACAAAACCTTTTGTACAAGCGATTGCACCTGTCACGGGTTACAGTTCCCTCAGCAGAGACCAAGACCATGAACTTGCCTTTGATGTGTCCTGGGTAGGCACTGTGTCCGGTACCAGTGAGCCCCAGATATTCAACGGCTCTCTCGATGTCATCGCCGATGGAGAAGTCGTTGGCGGTAAGACAGTCAAAATTACAGTACCATTTTCAGCTCCACCACTACCCCCAATTTATCCCGAGGAGGATGTTCCCATGATACGCCCAGAGAATGTTTCCGGTACCTGGATGTTTATTCACCAAGTTACTGGCACTTATATGCAAGCTATAGGTTACAATCCCAATGTCAACGATTATGTGCATCTTTGGAACCAAGATCCTCCTAATACTAATGCCGGATACCAAGGACACCTGTGGGTTTTGTCCAAGCAGAGTGATGGAACTTACCGCATCCAAAACTGGGAGAAAGATGTCACCTTTAAGGAGCAATTGTATCTCCAAGCACCTGCAAAACCAGGGGTTGATAAGATTGTAACTTTGCAACGCCTCAGCCAAAGTGAGTTGCAGTCTTGGATATTGGTTCCAGTCAGTGGCGATCCCGATACTTATGCTATCCAACCAAAGGCATTCCCTGAATATGCCATAGGTACTTCTACCAATGCTTTGACCAATGGCATAGCACTGGTCACAAACCGCACCTGGGGAAGACCAACTTTCCATCAATATTGGCGACTGAGCAAGGATTACACTGGGGGAAATTAAAATACTTTTTCCCTGATGAACAGTTGATTTAGTTGTCATCTTGACGCTTCACTAGATCGGTTGCTCCCATTGTAATGGTAGTTTTTCCGTTTCCTCAAAAATTATTAATATTATGTTCGGATAATCACTTATAATAAAGTGTTTGTTTGTAGAATAGCTCTCAGCCCTATATACAGTTAGGGCTAGAGCAATTCTACGAGCCTTAATTATAAGTATTCAACCGAACATGATATTAGATACCTCCAATAATAAAAAATAAAATCAATTATTGCTCATAAACTATCAATTCTTTCCCCCTACTCCCTACTCCCTTTTTGATCGAGATGCCTTTTAATTAACCCAATACTCTTAGTATTCTAGCAATATACTCAGCCCTCCATTGCTCCCGCTCCTCATTTACTTGTGCATCTGGCTGATAATTTTCAATGTCTTCGGAGGAAATAATACCTTTAGCTATTACTAATTTTTCAATGGTATCTACGCGTTCCCGCAATACAGAAACTTCTCCTGCTAATGCCATTATTATTGCCAGTAATTTATCGTTATCTGTGTTATCTAAATAAACTGGTCGTTTACCTTTTGCTTGTTTAGGAATCATCTTTTTTTTTGTTTGTCTTTTTTATTTACAGGACTTGCGCAGAAACCGGGTTTATCAACGAAATTTCCTGAAAAACAACGTTCAAGACAATAAACCCGGTTTCTTGTTTAGGTGCGTAACTCATAATTTGGTACCAACAATAATGAATGACTGTCTGCCATTATTTTGTTCGAGCAGTGTTTCAATGAGACTATCTCTGGAAAAACCTGCTTCTCGTGCTACAGCTACTAAATCTAAATCTCGCATCGCACTCCAGAAGGGTTCATTATTATTAGTTGTTTCTTCATCGTAGACGAACGCAGTATATAAATCTAGATCGCGATACAAAGGTGCATCTTGATGTATCATTATTCCACCTGGAGCTAATAAACGATAACTTTCGCGGAAAACATTTCTAATTGCTGGCACAGGTATTTCATGTAGGAAAATATGACTTACCACCAAATCAAATGATTCATCTGGGAAGTTAGTCTTCTCGGCATTCTGTTGGCTCAAATGCACTCGTTTTCCTAAATACTCTGCTCGTGCATGACCATAGCGTAATATTGCAGGAGCTAGATCGATACCATAAACTTCAGCATTTGGGTAAGCATCTACATAAGGCAAAGTGTTAGCACCTACTGTACAACCCATGTCTAGAATTTTGGCAGGCTGAAAATTTGGGTATTGCTGCTTCAAGAATTTATGGATAACTGTCTGACCTCTGACATCGCGAAGAGACTCAGGGTTTCTCATGGCAATATGAACTCCAAAATCATAGATAGCACCAGCAGATATATCATCTTGAGTGTATTCGCCGTTATATCCTCCTGGCATACAATGAGTATCTACAACAGTTTGATAGGTAGGAATTTTTAATTCCGGGTTTAGGGTAAGTGTTCCCAAGGGTACTGCTTCATCCTTTGCTCGTTCTACTAATTCTGGTAATTGACGTTCGACTGTAGTAACTGCTGATTCCCACATCATTTCTTGGGTAGTACGTTTGCAGCTACTGTACCACTTATAGTATTGTTGTTGCTGCATCCCCTGCCGAATTTCATAACGATTTTTAGGGGAACGTTGATTTTCTTTTTCAAATTGGGGTTTGACAGTTTCTTGGTAAAGCAACTTTAAGTTATGTCGCATTTTGCTAGACAGATAGTTTCTTAAACTTCTGACAAAGTTTTGTCGTGCCAACTCATCGTGATTTGCTTGTGGAAGCATAGAATGAGCCAATTTTGTGTTCATAATTTTCTCTTACTAAAACGCTGACGAATATTTTACCGACATCCTTGCAGTTAGTCAATAAACATTTCCCGAAAAAAGAGTAATATCATGTCCGGATAATTAGTGATAAAAAAAGTTTTTGTTTGTAGTAGGGCTTCAGCCCTAACTGTAAATAGGGCTGAAGCCCTACTACGAGCTTTAATTATTCAACCGAACATGATATAAGTATCTTCTGAAAGTATAGAAACCGGGTTTATATTAGATGCCCTACCAGACTGACATCCGTCTCTCATAAACCCGGTTTCTGATAACACTTCTATTGCAAGTGAATTTTTTGATATAATGCTTTCCCAAAGTGAAGGGGGATGGGCATCCTGCCCGTCCACAAATATTAAGCACAAAAGTTGCTAAATGCTAAATTAAAATCTAGTCTCATACTGAATTGACAACACAGCATTATCATCGAAATTACTACCTCCACGGAGGCGCACTTTATCATTAATTTCATAGTCCAAAGACAACTCTGTTGCATCAAGTATAGTCGCGGATACTCCCAGTTTATTAGTTACGTCAATACCAACTTCTAGACCCCAACCCAAACTAGAAGCACGTTGGGAGCCACTTTTAGGAATAGTCGCAGGAAATATTCTAAATTCACTTAATCCCGTCGCTTCAATAATATCCTGTTGGATGTTACTAAATAGAGCGGTACTTGCCACATTTGCTAATGCTAAATTTCTGTCTGCACTGAGGGTATCAACAATATTACCTCCTAACAAACTAACTATTTGTGTTTCCGAGCGTTCTGGAGAACTGGTTAACTCTAGGTTATTTTC
>NZ_LGSU01000766.1 GCF_002260545.1 Hydrocoleum sp. CS-953
TTCTTTCAGATAGAGTTTTTCTAGAATATGATCTTGGGTAACTGAAAGTTGGATAACTATAACTTGATTTATCATCATACAGTGGAGTTTTTGGTATCTGGAAAGGTGATGGTTCTGTAATAACTTTTGGAGGAGGAGATGTGCTATAAGTTGATGCTATTGAAGTTATTTTTGGTGGATATTCTGAAAAAATTGTTGTTTGAACTTTAGTAGATAGTAAATCTTCCTTTGGTAGAGAATATGTGCTATAAATTGATGGTATAGAAGTTATTTATTTTCCAGTAAAAAAAAATTATCAAAATAATTGGCTTGCTCAACCTCGCCTTTTAATCAGTAATTAGTTATCAGTTAAATATTTTTTCTAGTTTGATTAAAATAACAGAGTAAGAATTTAACTTCAGTAGGGGTGATTCGCGAATCACCCCTACTGATTTATCACTTCTGACTTGGTTAAGAGAAACTCCACAGCAGATTCAACAGCTTTTCCCCTGAAAATAAAATTGGCCAGAGACTGATTAATAATGATTACCTAATAAAAAACCAAAAAATCTCTAGATACACGCTACAATCCTCTACTGTAAAGGATTATGAATTAGCCAAAATTCTTAATTACACGAAAATTTCAAATTATCTAAAATGATAGATTTCTCTACCATTGCAGCCCAACTTAATGCAGGCACTATTCTTCCAGAAGGAATAGTTGTTATTACCCTACTGATAGTTCTCGTCGGAGACCTCATAGTGGGGCGTAGTTCTACTAAGTGGACTCCTTATGCTGCCATTCTTGGTCTCTCTGGAGCAATTGTGGCCTTATATACTCAATGGGACAGTAACAATACCATCGGTTTTTTGGGAGGCTTTAATGCTGACTCCCTTAGTGTTATATTTAGAGGTATTATTGCTCTATGTACGATTGTCACTATATTAATGTNGTCGGAGACCTCATAGTGGGGCGTAGTTCTACTAAGTGGACTCCTTATGCTGCCATTCTTGGTCTCTCTGGAGCAATTGTGGCCTTATATACTCAATGGGACAGTAACAATACCATCGGTTTTTTGGGAGGCTTTAATGCTGACTCCCTTAGTGTTATATTTAGAGGTATTATTGCTCTATGTACGATTGTCACTATATTAATGTCGGTGGCATATATAGAACAAACTGGTACTCCACTGGGAGAATTTATTTGTCTTCTACTCACTGCTACTTTGGGGGCAATGTTCCTTTCTGGAGCAGATGAGTTAGTAATGATTTTTGTCTCTCTGGAAACTCTGAGTATCTCCTCTTATTTATTAACTGGTTATACAAAACGTGACCCTCGTTCCAATGAAGCAGCATTAAAATATTTACTTATTGGAGCTGCTAGTTCCGCCGTTTTTCTCTATGGCATTTCCTTGCTTTATGGTTTGTCTGGTGGAGAAACTCGGTTAACAGCGATCGCCTCTAGTCTTGCTAATGGTTCTAGTGGTGGTGTTTCCCTAGGTTTAGTTATTGCCTTAGTCTTTGCCATTGCAGGTATTTCTTTTAAAATTTCTGCTGTTCCTTTTCACCAATGGACTCCAGATGTTTATGAAGGTTCTCCAACTCCAGTTGTGGCATTTCTTTNATGGTTCTAGTGGTGGTGTTTCCCTAGGTTTAGTTATTGCCTTAGTCTTTGCCATTGCAGGTATTTCTTTTAAAATTTCTGCTGTTCCTTTTCACCAATGGACTCCAGATGTTTATGAAGGTTCTCCAACTCCAGTTGTGGCATTTCTTTCTGTAGGTTCTAAAGCAGCAGGTTTTGCTCTAGCTATTCGTCTGTTAGTAACGGCTTTCCCATTAGTTTCGGAACAGTGGCATTTTGTATTTACCGCCTTAGCTATTCTGAGTATGGTATTGGGTAATGTTGTTGCTCTTGCCCAAACCAGCATGAAACGTCTACTTGCTTACTCATCTATTGGACAAGCTGGTTTTGTCATGATTGGTCTTTTGGCCAATACTGAAGCTGGTTACGCTAGCATGATATTTTATCTGCTAGTTTATTTGTTTATGAACTTGGGTGGTTTTACCTGTGTAATTCTATTTTCTCTCCGTACAGGTACAGACCAAATTAGCGAATATGCAGGTTTATACCAAAAAGACCCACTTTTAACATTGGGATTAAGTCTTTGTTTATTATCTTTAGGTGGTATACCCCCACTGGCAGGTTTCTTTGGTAAAATTTATCTGTTTTGGGCAGGTTGGCAAGCTGGATTATATTGGTTAGTTTTGTTAGGATTAATTACCAGTGTTGCTTCTATTTACTATTACATTCGTGTAGTCAAAATGATGGTAGTAAAAGAACCGCAAGAGATGTCGGATGTTATCAAAAATTATCCTCCTATTCGTTGGAACCTTCCTGGTATGCGTCCTTTACAAGTAGGATTAATTGTGTCAGTTTTGGCAACTTCTTTAGCTGGAATTTTATCTAATCCTTTGTTTACTTTAGCGAATAATTCTGTTGCTAAAACTCCAATGTTACATTCGGCTTTAGTTCAAACTGTTGAAACTAATTCAGTGGCAAGTCAACTAGATTTTTCNCCTCCTATTCGTTGGAACCTTCCTGGTATGCGTCCTTTACAAGTAGGATTAATTGTGTCAGTTTTGGCAACTTCTTTAGCTGGAATTTTATCTAATCCTTTGTTTACTTTAGCGAATAATTCTGTTGCTAAAACTCCAATGTTACATTCGGCTTTAGTTCAAACTGTTGAAACTAATTCAGTGGCAAGTCAACTAGATTTTTCTTTGTCTTCAAAGAATTAGTTTGAGTTGTTTTAGCTCAGTAAGTTAAAAATGAAAAATGTTCGGCTAAATAAATTAAGTCGAGCATTTTTTATATACTTTTTTTATTGGTTTGAAAACCTCCTATTCGTTGGAACCTTCCTGGTATGCGTCCTTTACAAGTAGGATTAATTGTGTCAGTTTTGGCAACTTCTTTAGCTGGAATTTTNGGTATGCGTCCTTTACAAGTAGGATTAATTGTGTCAGTTTTGGCAACTTCTTTAGCTGGAATTTTATCTAATCCTTTGTTTACTTTAGCTAATAATTCTATTGCTAAAACTCCAATGTTACATTCGGCTTTAGTTCAAACTGTTGAAACTAATTCAGTGGCAAGTCAACTAGATTTTACTTTATCTTCAAAGAATTAGTTTTAGTTGTTTTAGCTCAGTAAGTTAAAAATGAAAAATGTTCGGCTAAATAAATTAAGTCGAGCATTTTTTATATACCTTTTTGTTAGTAAGCATTCAGCTATCAGCTATTAGCTATCAGCTATTGATGAGAGGAGGAATTCATTAATTGATAATTGATAATGGATAATTGATAATTACAAGAAGGTTAAAACCTTTCTTGATTGAAGATAAGGAAATATCCTAGCACTTTTTTTCCCCTATCCAAGGGGAGGCTTTAAACCAGAATTATTNAATTGATAATGGATAATTGATAATTACAAGAAGGTTAAAACCTTTACGGAATTGAACATCAGGAAATTCAAGAGCACTTTTTTCCCCTATCCAAGGGGAGGCTTCAAGGCGCGAATTATTTAATTATTAATAATTAATAATTCGGTAAAAGCAATTAAAAAATTAAGATAGATAAGACAGTTACTGTCAAAGTACGCTCCTAATTTACTGAGAAGGAATTATTCATTCAAACAAAAGCTGATAGCTGACTGCTAATATCTGAATACTTACACCTTTTTTAATTTATGAAAATAATTAGGTATTAAGATCAAATCGGGTAGCATTCGGTAAACCTTGTTTAATTCTCTTTTATGAAAAAACTGGTGCTTAGTACGGATAATATCGGAGTTTTCTCCCTAATTACCCATCCCATTTTTTCAATTATTTGCCCATAAATAGGGATGGGATATAAATTTCAAAATTGAGTTGCTGAAGTATAGAATTATCCTGAGAATAACCACCTTAATTTCTACTCACTGAAAGTCGATCAATAATTATGTCAATTAATCGAAAGTCAGAAATATTATGCTAAAACTTTGAGAGCTTCTGGTTTAACAATAACTTGAAGTCCTGAATTAACTTTAATATGCCACATACCATTAGGTAATTGATTGAGTAATTCTACAGGTTTACCTTCATCTGCTTCTAGTTGTTCGCTGGGAGAATTAACTAAAACAACTGTAGTTGATGATTCTTTTGGAGATATTAAATTAGCAGATAAAGGAGAAGTTAGAGGAGCAGAGTCTTCTGAAAGAGTTGCTAACTGCATCCTTAGTTGAGTTAGTTTATTTTGTAGTTCTTGATTTTCTGTTTGATATTGTTGTGCTTGTGCTGTTAGTTCTTGATTTTCCTGGGCTAATCTTTGAACTTCGAGTTTTAATCTCTGAACTTCTACACATTCATCAAGACTAACATTACAAGCTTTAGCTATAACTTTTTTAATTAGAGGACTGTACATAATCTTTCAAAAATAAATTAGAGTTAATTGTTTTTATCCAGAGAGAAGTTATCCTTTTCTTTAACTTCCCTGACCTATTCTTATAGTGTTCTATTTTTCCTATAAAGTATGTGACCCCTTATAGGATTTTAATG
>NZ_LGSU01000767.1 GCF_002260545.1 Hydrocoleum sp. CS-953
GAAATATTTTAGGAGGAACAAGAATGAAATATCTTAATTACTTATAATTTCAAGAGTAAAAACAATATATATCCATCCTAGAAAATAATTATATTTCACATAGTAGGCAGTTAAAAGCTTGAGAATTTTTAGTATAAATTTTAATATAGAAAAAAATCTTAAAATTTTTCGAGAAAACCTGACAAATATAACAATAGTTGCCTATACTCAATAAAATTGACTCGAACAAGTGCCTTAGTTGCCATGATTAAATCAAGCAATATTTCCCAACCACCCACAACTTTATTATCCCTAAATATCGCCCCAGCTCAAGTTATTCGAGGGAAAAATGCTCTGGCCGAATCAGGAGAGGCGATCGCCCGTCTTGGCAATAATCCCCTGATAGTTGGAGGCGATCGCTCCCTGAGTACCATCCAACCCTACCTGCAACCCTTACTAAAAATCCATAATTTAAAATTTACCCAGGCTAACTACGGCTCAGACTGTAGTGAAACAAGCTTGGCTAATCTCCGTCAAACTGTAGCCACCCACAAAGCAGACTTAATAATTGGTATTGGTGGTGGTAAAGCTCTTGATACATCTAAACTCCTAGCTCACCAATGTCATTTACCCATAATTACCATTCCTACCTCAGCAGCTACTTGTGCAGCTTGGACAGCACTATCAAATATCTACTCAGACCAAGGCGCTTTCTTATATGATGTAAGTTTAGCTAGATGTCCAGAATTGCTAATTCTAGATTATGGGATTATCAAAACTGGGCCTCCCAGAACTTTAATAGCTGGTATTGGAGATGCGATCGCCAAATGGTATGAAGCATCAGTCAGTAGTGGCCATTCAGAGCAAACAATGATTATTGCTGCTGTCCAACAAGCCAGAGTCTTAAGGGATATCCTCTTTCAAAAATCAACTGCTGCCCTACAACAACCAGGAGGAGAAATCTGGCAAGAAGTTGTAGATGCAACAGTATTATTAGCTGGTTTAATTGGAGGTATTGGTGGGGCGCAATGTCGGACTGTGGCTGCCCATGCTATTCATAATGGCCTAACTCATTTGTCTGCTAGTCATGGCAAATTACATGGAGAAAAAGTTGCTTATGGTATATTAGTTCAGCTAAGGTTAGAAGAAATGGTACAAGGCAATCAACTAGCCGTAACTGCTAGACAACAACTGTTAAAATTCTACGATGAGATTGGTTTACCAAAAAGCTTAAATGACTTAGGTTTGAAAGAAATCACTTTATCTGAATTATGGCGTGTTGCTGAAGTTGCTTGTAATCCAAATTCTGACATTCATAGATTACCATTTAAAGTAGTTCCAGAGCAATTAGTAGCAGCAATGGTTTCTACAACAGTTTCACTGGAGCTAGAGAAACAAAATTTGGGAACTAATTCAGATATTGATACTATCGTAAACAATTAACAATTAACAATTAATAATTAATAATTAATAATTAATAATTAATAATTAATAATTAAGGCTCTCCTAGACTGGTTATAACAAATTAGTAGTTTAAATAGCTCTAAACCCTTAAATAGCAGAGGATTCAACCAAATAAAAATCCCGGTTTATGGGAATTGCTTTTTTATATTCCCATAATCCTTCCATAGCAAGGGTTATGAAGTTTATTTTGTAGTAATTTATCATAGCTACTCTAGAATAGCCATAATTAAGAACTACCTCTTCAGTAATAGAAAGATTGGTTCATTAATTGATAATGGATAATAAATAGTGGATTATGAAAACTCTCTCTAATTATCAATGATCCATTGAAAAGGAGAGGCTTGAAACCTCCGGGGATTAATTATCAATTATCCATTAGTAAAAAGATTTTTTTCTTTTTTATCTATGATGGGAGAGTCTTTATACCTTAATTTGTTGGTAAATAATAAAATGTAGAAAATNTTTCTTTTTTATCTATGATGGGAGAGTCTTTATACCTTAAGTTGTTGGTAAATAATAAAATGTAGAAAATTATCACATTTTTTCCTTTTTCTATTTGGTGTACCTTATCATTGAGGCTTTTTGAAATTCCTAATTACTTTGATAAATCAATTAATAACTAATAATCTAAATATTTAAAGCCTCTACTTTCAAGTCGAAAAAAGCAACACCAAATTTTATTTTAGTCAATCTTCGTCCTTTGGAAAAAAAAGGTAATTGTTAATTGTCAATAAATCCAATTTTTTTGTAAAATATATTTGTAAAATAATATATGTATTCTATTAACCCAGCAGACAGGGTACAAGCACTACCACCTTACGTTTTTGCCCGCTTAGATGAACTGAAAGCTCGTGCCCGTGAACAAGGACTAGATTTAATTGATTTGGGAATGGGAAACCCAGATGGGGCGACTCCTCAACCTGTTGTTGAAGCTGCCATTAATGCTTTACAAGATTCTACTAATCATGGTTATCCACCTTTTGAGGGTAGTGCTAGTTTCCGCAAAGCAATTACTGATTGGTATCTTCGTCGTTATGGTGTAGAGCTTGACCCTGATGGAGAAGCTTTGCCACTTTTAGGTTCTAAAGAGGGTTTAACTCATTTAGCTTTGGCATATATAAATCCGGGAGATTTAGTTTTAGCACCTAATCCTGCTTATCCCGCACATTTTCGGGGTCCTTTAATTGCTGGTGGTAAGGTTCATAGTATTTTACTGAAACCAGAAAATGATTGGATTATCGATCTGGGAGATATTCCTGATAATGTGGCAGAGCAAGCAAAAGTTTTCTTTTTTAATTATCCTAGTAACCCTACTGGCGCTACTGCTCCACGAGAATTTTTTGAGGATATTGTTGCTTTTGCGAAAAAGTATGAAATTTTGCTAGTTCACGACTTATGTTATGCTGAGTTGGCTTTTGATGGTTATCAACCTACCAGTTTATTAGAGATTCCTGGAGGAAAAGATATTGGTGTAGAATTTCACACTATGTCGAAAACTTATAATATGGCTGGTTGGCGAATAGGTTTTGTAGTTGGTAACTCTCATGTTATTCAAGGCTTACGGACTTTGAAAACTAATTTGGATTATGGTGTGTTTACTGCTTTGCAGTCAGCAGCTAAGACTGCTTTGGAATTACCGGATGAATATTTATCTCAGGTTCAAGAACGTTATCGCCAACGTCGAGATTTTCTGATTCAAGGTTTAGGGAAATTAGGTTGGAATGTGCGGAAGACTCTGGCAACTATGTATTTATGGGTTCCTTGTCCCCCAGGAATAGGTTCTACTGATTTTGCTTTATCTGTTTTGCAAAAAACTGGGGTGGTGGTAACTCCTGGAAATGCTTTTGGTAGTGGTGGTGAAGGTTATGTGAGAATGAGTTTAATTGCTGAGTGTGAACGTTTGGGTGAAGCGTTACGTCGGTTTGAGCAAGCAGGTATTTGTTATAAATAGGGAGTAGGGAGTAGGGAGTAGGGAGAAATCATGGCGTTGGTAATTGGTAAGATGATTTGGCAATAGGGTTGACACTCCACGGACTGAAAGTCCCGTGGATTCTTAAGTGGAACAAATTTGACGGACTTTCCTCACGTCAAATTTCACCCTTAATGGCATAGCCAAAGATGCCTCTAATCTGTCCGGGGTAAACCCATTCAGGTTGCTTTTTACTCCAATATTTGCAGCACCATTACAATCGGCATTTATCAATTTTCCTTCCCTAGTTTTGTACAAACCACGCTGTCTTGATGCAGTCGCTCATGGGGGAAACCCCCAAGACCGCGCTGCATCGCTTCACTCGTTTACCACTGAAACTATATTCAGTTGGATTATCAGCATTATAAACAGGGATTAAATCACTATCTAAAAAGCTAGCTTTAGATGTATAAGATTCTTCCTGCTCTTTGTAAATCAACCCGTATCTATCACACATAGCTTTCAGTTTTAACCTCAAACTATGGTGTGGTATCTGTACAAACTTTTGGTTAGTTTTTTTGCCTAAATTGATATTTTGCTTCATGGCTGGATTAACACCTACAACTAGAGTAGATATTCTATTTTTACTACACCAGTTGATTAAATACCTAGCTACTTTATTTAGGTAATCTCTGATTTTATTATTCCGATTTACCGTAATACTAATTTGTTTTTTGGTTAAACCTTTAATGCCCTGTTTATCCTTTCTAGACTGCAATCTAGCATTTTCGCGTGTTGTACCACTGGTTGATTGATTTAATTTTTCTACCGTCTAAAATAAACGATGACCCAGTATTCGATACACAAGTGGCGCTTATTGTCTAACCCTAAGTCTATTGCTACTATATTATCTGTCTTTACTGCTGGTTGTGACTCCTCCTCCGTAATAAATTCTACTTCAAAAAACTGGGCATCAAATCTAGGTATTATCCTTTTCATGTCGGCTCTTAGCCGAAACTTCCTTGAGATTCTTACCTACCAATCTTTCAGGGAAAGGTATTTTTACTGCACCATAGTCGGCTTTAAATTCCCTAGACATTGGAATGTTAAAATATCCGTCTTTTACCCTAATTCGAGGTATTATTAAAGGAAAGTACCCCTCTTTTTTGAGGTATCTAGGCATTCGGATTTGTTCAAACCGATATAAACTTTCTTTAGCC
>NZ_LGSU01000768.1 GCF_002260545.1 Hydrocoleum sp. CS-953
TTTAAAAGTTATTTACTAGAAAATTTTTCCACTTCAACTGATAACTGATAACTGATAACTGTTTTATGCAAATAAATCAGCATCTTTCAAAGTTTTTCCTGCTGCATCTTTTTTAGATAATTTAACCTCAATTCCATCTAAAGGCCAACTAATCCCAATTTCTAGATCGTTCCACAAAATTGAACGCTCATATTCAGGTGCGTAATAATCAGTAGTCTTATACAAAACATCTGCAGTTTCAGACACTACTAAAAAACCATGAGCAAAACCAGGAGGTACCCAAAGTTGTCGTTTATTTTCTGCACTTAAAAGATAACCTACCCACTTACCAAAATTAGGAGAATTTTTCCGAATATCTACAGCAACATCAAATATTTCTCCCACAACTGCTCGTAATAATTTACCTTGAGCTTGTTGAATTTGATAATGTAAACCTCGCAATACTCCTTTGCTAGAACGAGAGTGATTATCTTGTACAAATTCCAGATTGATTCCTGTTTTTTCTGAAAAATTGCGTTGATTAAAACTCTCCATAAAAAAGCCACGTTCGTCTCCAAAAACTTTTGGCTCTATTAACAATACTTCGGGAATTTCTGTTTCAATTACATTCATTTTTTTTACCTCAGTTGATTGATAAGGGAATAGGGAACAGGCAATAGGGAATAGTGATAATGAACTTAAATCTCCTTTTAATTTATCACTAAAAAGTTAATAATTTGATAATCATGGAGAATATAGAAAAGAAAATCAAAATAAGCTGATAACTGATAACTGTTAATTGTCTTTTTTCCCCCAAGCTTCTAATTCTCCTATCGACAAAGAAAAAACTAATTTATGTAGATTGAGTAATTGAGAAATTGAGAGTAAAAAAGAAAATAAAGTTGGCTGATAATATTGCATCNGTATAAGTAGTAAAAAAAATCCGAAAAACTGATAACTGTTAATTGTCTTTTTTCCCCCAAGCTTCTAATTCTCCTATCGACAAAGAAAAAACTAATTTATGTAGATTGAGTAATTGAGAAATTGAGAGTAAAAAAGAAAATAAAGTTGGCTGATAATATTGCATCCTATTCAATATATATTCCAGACTCATAGAATTACTGGTTGGCTTTGATTCTACATCAGAAAATCCACTTTTTTCCAAAGCAAATTTTATCGTATCAAGGGAGAAATATGTCAAGTGTTCTGTTGGTTTATAGTGATACCATAAATAACCCAATAATTTCTGCCAAAATCCTCCCACATTTGGAGTAGTAATAAAAATCCATCCTCCTGGTTTCAAAAGTTGATAAGCTGCTGTTAGTTGACCAATAGGATCTGTCGTATGTTCAATCATATCTTGCAGCATAATCAAATCAAAAGAATTAGGTTCAAAATCATGATTAAACAAATCACCCTGAGATACAGATAAACCTCTACTTTTAGCAAAATTTACTGCATATTCTGAAACTTCTAAACCTTGAGGATTATTCCATCCTAAATTTTTTGCTTGCTCCAAACAATCACCTAAAGCACAACCTACATCTAATAATAAACCTTGACCATAAAGTTTTTTCTCTGCTTTTAATAAACGTTTTCTAAAAGTCTGACTATTAATTTTCATCCCTTGGAAATAATTAGAATATCCTCCTTTGGGAAAATCGTTATTATAATAATCTTCTTGATAGATTGCCGTAGGATTTGCTGGTGGATTATTATCCCATACCATATCACATTCAGAACATTTTGCTAATATATAGTCATCACCTGCTTTGTAGTAGTTAAATTTATTTGTATGACACAGGGGGCAATGATTTTTTGGCATAATATTTGATTAAAATTACTTCTGTTTCTGATTTTGTGAAAAATATTAAAGGTAGTAGTTATCATTATCTAAATAATGTTCTGTCTCCGAAGGAAAATAAATTGGCTTGGCAAAAAGTATATGGTTATTTTATTTTATCAAAACACAATTGCTTATATGAATAATCAAAAACAACATTCTTCAAAAGGAACTTTAAATTCCTAGCTAGAACAAGTAACTGATCAAGAGATTCTACTTGAAAATTCTCTAGGGATTAAAATTTCTGGCTTACAGCTTAAGTCCTTTGAAGAAGGATAGTATTTTTAGTTCCTTAAAAAGAACTTCAGCTATTAGCCCTGAAATTCATTTCATGGCAATTTGGGCAGTTATTGTTATCTGTTTAAATATATATATTTTTGAATAATTGTCAAGTATTTTCTACCCTAACCTTAACTTCATTGTTCAACTTGACAAATTCTTGTTTATTAGAGTTATAAACCCAAGCTTTAATGGCAGTTTCTCCCATAGGTAAAGATTTGGCTGAAAATTTTACTTTCCATCTTGCTGTACTATAAAGTTTTGAATTCATAATTTTAGCAATATCATTACTCTCTAAGTTAACAATAGCATTGGCAAAAAAATATTGATTCTCACCAAAAGAAAGTAATACTAAGTTAGGTTGTTTTTTTCCATCTGGTCTAATTGCCCAACCTCCTAAATTTATAGTTTCATCACCGTTAATAATTATGGATTCTTCAGTTAATTGAGGATTATCTAAATAACCATAATTTTGTTTTGGTTGTTTGATAAATTCTAGATTTTGAGGAAATTCTCGCCAACCTAATTTTTCCATAATTTCTGCACCTTGTCTGACTAACCAGGTTTTGCCATTCATTAATACTAAACAACTATCTGGAGATTTTCTGATAAATTCTGAATCTGCTAAATAATCAATTATTTCTAGACATTCTTTCCGACTTTCTATGTAGGGAAAACTTGATTTTATATTCCTCACAACATACAGGGAGTTAATGATCATAATTCCTGTCATTACGACAGCTAAAATTTTATATATTGATAAATATTTTTTTTGCTCTTGTACAAACAATGCCAGGAGATAAATCAGAGAAATAATTAATAATATTGATGTGGTTGTATATCGAGAAGAAATCATGGCATTTGCAACTCCATATTCTGCTCTACCTACAGAAATAGATAGAGCAGAAATTAGAGAAAATGTACCTATTGTTAACCAAGGAATAGCAGGAGGAAAAAAGGTTAGTTTGTAGAAAGGTTTCTTGAGAAAGTAATATGTAAAAAATAGGAAACCAGACAATAATATTAATCCTGTTATAATTGCAGGCATGGGAAGTCTCACTAAAGGTAAACCTAGAACAGCTAGAAAGTAATTTATTATCAAAAATGGTTGTTCTGTAAATAAAAATGGTTTTGGTTCCCGAATCGGATTAAAGTTAATTGCGTAGATAATACATGAAAGTATAAACACCAAAATCCAGATACTTAGTCTACTGATTTTTTGTTTAGCTTTCCCTTCTATAGATAATATTGAGGGAATTAAAACAACCCAATAAAGTAATCCTTGGATTAAGGTAAAACTTCCGATTAAACAAAATATTGCTGCTAGAAATATTCTAGTTTTTGCCGACAAATTCTCTAAAGCGTGAATAAAATATACTGCCATTATTAGACATAAGTTTGTCAGAAACCAAAACATGGTAAATCCCCATAACCAGTTCTGATGTTGTACTAGGGAAAATAATAATAGGCAACTTAAAATATTGGCGATGTGTAGGAGATTTTTGTTTCTATTATGTAAT
This sequence comes from Hydrocoleum sp. CS-953, assembly GCF_002260545.1. GTDB lineage: Bacteria > Cyanobacteriota > Cyanobacteriia > Cyanobacteriales > Microcoleaceae > Trichodesmium. The sequence continues at coordinate 3,622 of NZ_LGSU01000768.1, forward strand.
TTAGTTTCGGCTATTTTGCAGATAGCAAAAAATGTGATGATGACAAAAATTACGCTACAAATTATTTCAGCTTGGGTGTTCCATTTAGTGGAAAAAGCTAAAGCGGTAATGATTAATTTGGGTATTAATATTCTGTGATGACCGTGTACTGTGAAAAAGTCAAAAAATGTGGCGTTTCCTTCAGCAACTCGCTCAAAGATAGGGGTTAATCTCCATTGATCCCAGTAGGGAACATTGACACTAAAGTTAGTGAGAAACCAGAGGAGTAATAAGACTGGGAAAATATAGAGGGTTAGTAATAATATTCTGGTTCGGGAAAGTATTTTTTGCATTATTAGAAAATTGGCAGATAGCTTTTGGAAATATTACCTTAAAGCGAACTTGAAAATCCCGTCTCTTTAGAGCTATGTGGCAATATCTATAAATAAAATTTCTATTTCTTATTTTAAAAAGTTTCTATTTCTATAATCCCTAAGTCACTCAGACTAGGTAAAAACTTCTATTGCGTATATCGCAATAGAGATGAATCAAATTTTTATTTCTGATTTGCTAAAAGTTTGCCTCTAGATTTTGTAGGTAAAAACTGCTATTGCGTATATCGCAATAGAGATGAATCAGATTTTTATTTCTAATTTGCTAAAAGCTTATCTCTGAATTTTGTAGGTAAAAACTGCTATTGCGATATCCGCAACAAAAGGTAAGTGAGTCTAAATTCCTATTGCGTATGTAGCAATAGATATGAATCAGATTTTTATTTCTGATTTGCTAAAAGTTTGCCTCTAGATTTTGTAGGTAAAAATTGCTATTGCGATATCCGCAACAAAAGGTAAGTGAGTCTAAATTCCTATTGCGTATATAGCAATAGAAATGAATCAAATTTTTATTTCTGATTTGCTAAAAGTTTGCCTCTAGATTTTGTAGGTAAAAATTGCTATTGCGATATCCGCAACAAAAGGTA
>NZ_LGSU01000769.1 GCF_002260545.1 Hydrocoleum sp. CS-953
TTCCGTACGAATGAGGTACAATTGACAATCGGGAATATTTTTTTTGTTTCCATATCTATTACTTGTTCCCTGTTCCCTGTTCCCTGTTCAAAATTCCTCCGAAAAGTATAAAACCTCTCCATTTATGGAGAAAAAACAAAAAAAATCCTTTTATGCTATTTATAAATTTCTCAATGAAGTTGCACTTAATAAAAGATAACAGCTATTGCTAAAATTCAGCCTTCAGTAATAATTATTAAGCGCATTGTTACAGAGAAATGATATTAGTCACTCCTCTTCTTTATAAGAACAGGTAATTATTAATTATTAATTGTTGAACTATTCCCTATTCCCTATTCCCTATTCCCTAAAAATGACAGAAATAGTATTACCAAATTCCTGTAATCTCAGACCTGCAACTGCTAAAGATATATGGTCTATCCGTAAGTTAGTTTTAAGTGCTAAACTTGACCCGACTCAATTAAGTTGGCAACAATTTTGGGTGATTGAATCTGAGGGAAAATTAGTAGCTTGTGGACAATTGCGTAATTTTGAAGATACACAAGAATTAGGTAGTTTAGTAGTTGTAAAAGCTTGGCAAAAATGTGGATTAGGCACAACACTTACAAAACATCTAATTCAACAGGCAACTAAACCTTTATATTTGGAATGTCTGGGTCAAAAATTAGAATATTTTTACAGTCGCTTAGGTTTCGAGCCTATTTCTTTAGCAGAATTACCTCAATCTCTAAAGTTGAAATTTGGTATACCTCAATTAGGTAGGAAAATATTCAAAATTCCTGTGATAATTATGGAGTATCAAGGAAATCAATTAACTTAAGCATAGCCGTCAGCTATCAGTCATTAATTCATTATCTTTATAGAAGAAATTAGTATTGATATTTTCAGGCAAATAAAGCCTTCAGCTATCAACTATTAGTTATGATTTATTAGCTTAATTAAAATACTTTGTATGAAATTTATATTTGAGGAAAACAAGAATTTATGACATAAAAAATGGTATTAAATATATTCATTATAATTCCTAATATCATGTCCGGTTGAATAGTTATAATTAGAAGCTCGTAGTAAAGCTCTAGCCTCAAAATACATATATTATCGGCTAGAGCTTTACTACAAACAAAAATTTTTTTATCACTACTCCTAAATTACCGAATAATTAATAATTATTGATTAAATAGTTTAGGTTTAAAGCCTCCTATTTCAACAGGAAAAAGCGGTCGTTTAGCTAGCGCACAACTTTCCTGACGGAATGCTCCGCAAACGTTAACGCTTCGCGACATGAATTGCTCGCATGACCTTAGGATGGGATGCTGTTTCGGCGCTTCAGCCGACATGAAAAGCGGAGCGGCTCTGCAAGAGCGCGAAACCTAGCCATATCCAATCGACCAAGAGAAAAGTGCTAGGATATTTCCTTATATTCAATCCTCAAGGATAAAACCAGAGCTAATTATACCAATTCCTAAAAGTAACGCAACACCTTGAATAACACTTCAGTTATTAAGTAATTAAACTAAGGTAATTACTTTTTTGTTAGTTTGAGCACTATGAGTGCATTAATTATTCTTGTTTGTAGGGACGCCCTTATGCAACGTNGTAATTACTTTTTTGTTAGTTTGAGCACTATGAGTGCATTAATTATTCTTGTTTGTAGGGACGCCCTTATGCAACGTCCCTACCTTCCCCTACTCCCCTACTTTAATCAAATGTAGAAAAGTTTTTGAGAAATGGTATTATCAATTATCCATTATCAATTATCAATTCATGAAAAGAAGCTGATAGCTGACGGCTAAGACCTGTTTGGGCAGCATTCCGCAGGAAATGTTTACAAATTGACTTTATTCAGAATAAATAAACTTTCATCTCCCCCACGTCCAATTCTAAAATTTTCGTCTATATAAGTAATATCAAGTGTGGCAACTCTACCTTGAGGATTATTAGCTTTTACAACTTTAAAAGGATTTAATTTAGGTGTGTCAATACCTACAATTTTCTCAATCGCTAAATAACGTTTATCNGAAATGTTTACAAATTGACTTTATTCAGAATAAATAAACTTTCATCTCCCCCACGTCCAATTCTAAAATTTTCGTCTATATAAGTAATATCAAGTGTGGCAACTCTACCTTGAGGATTATTAGCTTTTACAACTTTAAAAGGATTTAATTTAGGTGTGTCAATACCTACAATTTTCTCAATCGCTAAATAACGTTTATCAAAATAGACATTGATGCGTTTATCTGCTAAACCAGATGTATTTATAGCTGGCTCAAAACTAGCAGTTACTTTCACATATCCTGATATTAATTTCATAGGATGTTGTACTTGGGCGATATTAAAAAATTCTTTATTGGCAACATTAATTACTTGATAAACTTTTCCTACTTTTAATCCCAATGGTAGGGAATCTAAAGAACGAATTTCTCTAGCTGTAGAGTATAGTAGTTGCCAACTTCCTTCTAATAAATTAGGAGTATAGAGGAGAGGTTGAGGATGAAGATTGAGACTTTCTAAGTCTTTTGTTAACTTTTCAATTTCTTGTTCTAAAGTTTTTTCTAACTTCACATTAGTAACAGGAGAACCATCATTTCTAGTTTGAATATTTTTGATGGTCGCTTGTAATTTTTCCTTCAAAATTTGATTATTCATAGAATTAAAGAGAATAATTAAACAATTAATAATATCATGTCCGGTAGCATCGGTATTACAAGTGAGAAGGTAAGGAAGAAGGCTTGAGTTATCTAGGAGAGAAGAAAGAAGAAAAGGAAAAACCTTACATAATGTAAATATTTCCCCAACTTTTACACGACGCGACCATACCAGCGGACATGATATAATTAATAATTACTTTTTCCTAGAAATAAGAGGATTGACTAATATCATTTCTCTGTAACAATGCGCTTAATAATTATTACCCAAAGCTTAATTCCAAAGCTTAATTTTAGCAATAGCTGTTATCTTTTATTAAGTGCAACTTCATTGAGAAATAGTATAAAAGGATTTTTTTTGTTTTTTATCCATGAATGGAGAGGCTTTATATCTGAATTTTTCGGTAATAGTGGGAAGTAATTGATAATTTATGGATAATAATTAACTTTATTTTTGATTTTTGGAGAGGTTGAATATACATCGACTAAAAAAACTTGTTTCTGGGTTCACCTGCTTAAGTCCTAATTAACTTAATAACTCATCTACCGGAATACTAAAACCATTTAAAACTTTTTGAGTATTAACAACTTGCCCAGAAATAAAAATAAGCCTCAATTCTTGAGTCACAACAATTACCCATTTATTCTCAGGAAATACTAACCAAACTTCTTCGCCTCCAGACTCTAAATATTCTTGTGCTTTGGCAATAATATCTTCAGCTAAATCTGTAGGAGAAACAATTTCAGCACTTAAAGGAAAACTTTGAGGTAAGACTTTTTCATTGCCAAATTTTGCCTCTAATTCTGGAGTAAGATAAGCAACATCAGAGTAACGCCCTTGCTTATTTGTACGACAAGGTACATCAGTATAAACTTTTCCACCTTGCCCACTAGAATCTTTGTAACTTCTCCAATAAAAGTAAAGATTTCCTTGAATCCGACTATGCTTAAGAGTCATGTCATTTTTCTCCAATAATTGCCCGTTAACCCACTCTNTTTCAGCACTTAAAGGAAAACTTTGAGGTAAGACTTTTTCATTGCCAAATTGTGCCTCTAATTCTGGAGTAAGATAAGCAACATCAGAGTAACGCCCTTGCTTATTTGTACGACAAGGTACATCAGTATAAACTTTTCCACCTTGCCCACTAGAATCTTTGTAACTTCTCCAATAAAAGTAAAGATTTCCTTGAATCCGACTATGCTTAAGAGTCATGTCATTTTTCTCCAATAATTGCCCGTTAACCCACTCTTTCTTTTCTGGAGGATTTTGTACCCAATCTTCTAGAGTATATTCTGTTGATTTTTTGACAACAACTGGGGATGTAATCATTACTAATTACCTATGATTGATTCCTAATTAAATTATAGTAAAAAATCTATTTTTTTTTTCTGGTTGACAATACAATTGTTTTATGTTAGACAATATGATAAATGGGAAAAATTAAAAGAGTATTTTGCTCATAATATCCCAAATAATGCCATAATTTCAGGTAAAATAAAAACCTAAAAAAAAGTAAGTGAACTTCCAATCAGTCATAGCTACCTTAAATCAATTCTGGAGCGATCGCGGTTGTCTCATCGCTCAACCTTATGATACCGAAAAAGGGGCAGGTACAATGAACCCCCACACATTTCTGCGGGCGATTGGTCCTGAACCTTGGTCAGTTGCCTACGTTGAACCCTGTCGTCGCCCCACGGACGGGCGTTATGGGGAAAACCCTAACCGCTTTCAACACTACTATCAATATCAAGTCTTAATCAAACCGTCTCCTAATAATATTCAAGATGTTTATCTTGACTCTCTCCGCGCTCTGGGTATCCGTCCAGAAGACCATGATATTCGATTTGTAGAAGACAACTGGGAGTCTCCCACTCTGGGTGCTTGGGGTGTTGGTTGGGAAGTTTGGCTTGATGGTATGGAAATTACCCAAT
>NZ_LGSU01000077.1 GCF_002260545.1 Hydrocoleum sp. CS-953
CATATTATTATGATATGCGGAAGCAGGTGTTTGAGTATGATGAGGTGATGAATAACCAACGTCGGGCGATTTATGCGGAACGCCGACGGGTATTGGAAGGTAGGGATTTGAAGGAACAGGGGATTAAGTATGCGGAGCAAACTATGGATGATATTGTGGAAGCGTATATTAATCCTGAGTTGCCTTCGGAAGAGTGGGAGTTGGATAAGTTGGTGGAGAAGGTGAAGCAGTTTGTGTATTTGTTGGCAGATTTAACTCCGGAGCAGTTGTTCGATCTGTCGATGGATGACATTAAGACTTTTATGCATGAGCAGGTAAGGAATGCCTATGATATTAAGGAGGCGCAGGTGAATCAGATTCGTGGTGGTTTGATGCGGGATGCGGAACGTTTCTTTATTTTGCAGCAAATTGATACTTTGTGGCGGGAGCATTTGCAGCAGATGGATGCGTTGCGGGAGTCGGTTGGTTTGCGGGGTTATGGACAGAAAGATCCGTTGATTGAGTATAAGAGTGAGGGTTATGAGTTGTTTTTGGATATGATGACGGATATTCGGAGGAATGTGGTTTATTCTATGTTCCAATTCCAACCGCAACCTGCTGTGGAGACTGCGACGGCGGAGACGGTGTAGTTTTTAATGGATAATTGATAATGGATAATTGATAATTATTTGATTGCTAACTTTTGTACTAAATTGAAGACTTTTGCATTCAAAAAGTTTGCTTGTTACTCAAAGTTTAAAATTTTAATCATTATCTATTATAAATTGGTAAAAATTGAGGGTTTTGAGTGGGGGTATGCTGAGGTTTACCCCCACTTTTTTTTATGTTTGAGTCCTAAAAAAAACCATAGAAACCGGGTTTATATTAAATTCCTCACTACACTAATATCTACTTCCTATAAACCCGGTTTATTATAACAGTTTGATGGAAAGGGTAGGCAAAATACCTACCGGAAAAAATTACAGATTATTTTGTTTATCTAACCACTGCTGAATTAAATTAGTTAAGGTTTGAGTCATGTTAATATTTTTAGTATTACAAGTAGCTTGAAGTTGTTCTTTCAGTTGTGTGGGAAGACTAACTTTGAGTTGGGAAATTTGATTTTCTGTAAGGTTGTCAGTATTGATATCTTGGTATCCGCCGAAAATGTCGAATTGTCTAATAATCATAGTTTTTCAAATCTTTAATTGTTGATTACTTAGTTTAGGATTAATCCTTACTTTCTAGTTTGATTTGTTTGTGTTGGTTTGCCAAGAGTTGCACAAGTTGTATATGTTCAACTGGTTGAACGTGCAACGGTTGAACAATAGTTGAATAAGTTTTAGTTTAGAATAGATAAAATTTAGTAAAAATCAAGAATGACAAGACCTAAAAAATTCAAAAAGGTAGGAGCAGCATTTAAAGAGTTATATGAAAGTAAAGGTTTTAAGTCTGCTTATGAACTTTCAAAAGAAAGTGGTTTAAGGAAAGACTATATTTCAAAGGTAGTTAATGGATATGTAGGAAATCCTGGACCTGAAAAAATTAAACAAATAGCTGAAGCTTTTGCAAAAAAAAGTGGATTATCTGTAGATGATGAAATAGCTGAACTAACAAAATTATTTGCTAATGATGGTAATAGTTTTAATGAAGAGGAACAGCAGCGATCGCTCTCTGAAAATACTCCCAAAAATGAAGCGCAAGTTGTACAGGAAAAAAAGTCACAGTTATCAGATTTTGTAGGTCGTGAAACTGCTATTGCCGAACTAGAAAATTGGCAAAAAAAAGGGGCAAAGATTATCGCTATTTATGGTCTTGGTGGTATAGGTAAAACAACTTTAGCTGAGAAATATTTTGAAAGGCAAAAATTTGATATTTTCAGACTTCAGATTGGCAGTGAATCTCAAGATATACCTTCAGTTGAACAATGGGTTAAGTATTTGTTGAAAAATAAATTTCAGGAAGAACCAGATGCTGATTTTAGTATGATGTTGGAGCAATTCAAAACAAAACTTAAGATCCTTA
>NZ_LGSU01000770.1 GCF_002260545.1 Hydrocoleum sp. CS-953
TCTAAAATCCAAAAACTCAAACGTTATAGTTTTATGCCTTATCTATTCTAATAGAGTAAATCGCCTCATGCCTAAGTTTCTCTAAAATCCAAAAACTCAAACGTTATAGTTTTATGCCTTATCTATTTTAATAGAGTAAATCGCCTCATGCCTAAGTTTATCTAAAATCTAAAAACTCAGACGTTATAGTTTTATGCCTTATCTATCCAAGAGCTGCGTGTTTTTTTTTCAGTAGTCTTAACTAGAAAAAAATCTATTCTGCGAAATCATCTATTTTTCAATTATTGGCGACTGAAATAGATAGTTAGGTTAGCTCTGATAAAGAAATTGGAGACATCACGCCAGTACTATTCTAGGCAACTAACTAATAATAACAACTGAAAATAATGTAAGGAACTTTCCATTTCAGGTTCATCACTTTCTAACTGAGTAGCATCAGGCATCATTGCCTCTAAGGTTTGAGCATTTAAAATCATTTATTATTAATTAATAGTGTTCTGTAGTAATGATAATCTACTGATATTTACGGATATTTCTACAATTTATATGATTTTTTTTATGTAGTCATACTGAACATTTTGAGAGATTTAAATATTCGGTAAAGTTTGACTATTTTACTTGCAAATTAAGTTCTTGGTAGGTTAGATTTAATTGGTAGAAAAGAACACCTTTTAGGAGCAGATAAATATGAATAAATACAAATCATTTTTACCATTAGCAGGATTAGTGATTGGATTTTTAGGAGCGCCAGTTTCAGCAAAAGCTTTTACTCTAGGAGGTGTTATTAATGGAGAAGAAGCTTTTGAGCAATTTAGATGCAACATATAGATGTTGCTGCTGAGGGGCGAATTGGAGATTTATCAGGAACAGCAGAACATGAATTTAATATCCATTACGATAATGAGAATGGCGATGGTCAAACAGTTCCTGTTGAGTACCGTCGTTTTGATTGGGTGAGTGGAAAAGCAGAATATTTTACTCTAACATTATTCAAAGATGTACTAACTTACGAAATTGGTGGACAAACTTTAAAATACGGTATTACAGATACTTTTAACGATCTATTTATCCGCACAACAGCTCGTAAACAAAATAATAGTGTTGTGGTAGATAATCTAATGCTAAATGGTCAGGCGATCGCGGAAAATTCTAGTTTTGCCTGCTCTGAAAGATGTGATTATTGGAATAGCTCCCATATCTATGGTTAACGGATCTAGAGGAGAGTTTCACATTAACGNATATTTTACTCTAACATTATTCAAAGATGTACTAACTTACGAAATTGGTGGACAAACTTTAAAATACGGTATTACAGATACTTTTAACGATCTATTTATCCGCACAACAGCTCGTAAACAAAATAATAGTGTTGTGGTAGATAATCTAATGCTAAATGGTCAGGCGATCGCGGAAAATTCTAGTTTTGCCTGCTCTGAAAGATGTGATTATTGGAATAGCTCCCAATATCTATGGTTAACGGATCTAGAGGAGAGTTTCACATTAACGGGCACAACAACTATGACTTGGACTGGAGATCCTAGAGACCTTAAAGATAAAGATAACCCAGCTCCCCACCGTTCAGAACTAGCATTTCAACTTAAACTAGGCGATGTGATTATGGGAGAAGAATTGACAGGTGAATTAGCAACAACACCAGAGCCAGTTTCCATGTCACTATTTTCTGTTGGTGTTGTAGGTTTAGCAATGGCTGGTTTGCGTCGTCAGAAGAAAGGATAAATCAGAAATTTCAGATGGTTTGACCCCAATAGTTAGTATTCAATTAGTCATGTATTTACTACAAAATAGGGTTGCAATCTACTTTTTTAAGTCTGCTAAATTGAATCTGAGACCAAATCATTTGATGATTAATATTATGTCCAGATGAACAGTTATAAATAATTCGGGAGGAGTCAGAACTTAATTATCAATTATCCATTATTCATTATCCATTAATGAAAGCTTTCTTCTTTTCAAGGAAAGGTAATTATTAATTATTAATTGTTGGAGTATTTCTGTTTTTATCTACAGTGAACTCTGATTAAAATTTGATTTTCTGCAACTTCTTATGAATCTAGTATCAGTCACTAATATAATCTGCGGTTGAATAGTTGTACTTTATAAGGAGGAAAGGAGAGGGAACTTATACTGAAGTTAGAAGGGAAGGAGTTAAGTTTAGAAGGGAGAAAGTTTTTGATAACTGATTATCTAAACATTATATTAGTTGATTTTTCGGCGTTACATAGTTGGGAGATGATAATTAAATTAGCATCAGCTAAAACTATCCCTTGATAATGTAAATTTTTGGGCAGATATCAAAATCATCCCTTGATAATACAACGCCGAAAATTGATTGCCAGAAACTACTCCTTCGTCTAAAAAATCAAGCTAATTTTTGCTCGCTGAAAATAACGCTTTAAAGCTTCTAAATATTTATCTATAGTTTTTCTGAATTAGTAACTAGATAATCTTTAAAATTAAACCAAACTAAAGTTTAAAAAACTTCCGCTCCTTCAAACTGCTTAACCTTCTGAATATTAGCAGATTCCCCGCAAGTTCGAGGTGTAGGAAATATCTTTTCAGGATTAGCTAAACCCTTAGAATTAAATACACTTCTTACCCATTGCATAGTTTCTAAATCTGTCTCACTAAACATCAAAGACATATAACATTTCTTATCTGAACCGATGCCATGTTCTCCAGACAAACTACCACCAACCTCCACACAAATTTTCAGAATTTCTCCTCCTATTTCTTCTACAGTTTCAAAAGCACCTTCAACAGAATCATCGTAAATAATTAAAGGATGAAGATTCCCATCTCCAGCATGAAAAACATTGGCAATTTTATAACCATATTTATGACTAATTTCCTCTATTGCTTGCAAAACATAAGCCATTTTTGTCCGAGGGATTACCCCATCCTGAACAAAATAATTTTTCCCTAAGTTACCAGCAGCAGCAAAAGCAGCTTTTCGTCCTTTCCATAACTTCATCTGCTTTTCTGGTTCACTAGCAGTAGTAATTTCTATTGCTCCATTAGTTTTACATATTTCTTGAATTAATTTTTTATTCCTATCAACTTCCACTTGTAAACCATCTATTTCTACTAACAAAATTCCATCAGCATTGCGGGGATATAAACCCGTATTAATAACATCTTCTACAGCATTAATACTCAAATTATCCATGATTTCCATCCCAGCAGGAATTATGCCCGAACTGATAATATCAGATACAGTTTTTCCAGTATTTTCTATATTAGGAAATCCTGCTAAAAGTACACATACTGATTCAGCAGATTTAATAACTCTCAAAGTAATTTCTGTGGCTATTCCCAGAGTACCTTCAGAACCTACAAATAAACCTGTTAAATCATAACCAGGCATCTCAGGAATTTTCCCACCAATATCAACTATTGAACCATCAGGAGTAACTATTTTTAATCCTAAAACATGGTTAGTTGTTACTCCATATTTGAGACAATGGACGCCTCCAGAATTTTCAGCAATATTCCCACCAATTGAACAAATAATTTGACTGGAAGGGTCGGGAGCGTAATAGAAACCAGCGCCACTAATTGCTTGTGTCACCCAGTTATTAATAATGCCTGGTTGTACAACAACTTGTTGATTTTTTAAGTCTATTTTCAGGATTTTTTGCATTAATGAAGTGACGATTAAAACACAGTCTTCTATTGGTAATGCTCCTCCAGAAAGACCTGTTCCTGCACCTCTAGGAAGCCAAGGAATATTGAGGTTATGACATATTTTTACTGCTTTTGAGACTTGTTCAGTGGTGCGGGGTAATATTACTAATGCAGGTCTTTGACGATAACTAGCTAGACCATCACATTCATATACTAATAATTCTTCTTTGCGTTGAACTACACCTTTTTTTCCTACAACTGCTTCAAATTGTTTGGCAATTTGTTTCCAATTACGTTTCGTTTTTTGTTTGTCTTTAGTAAGCATTTTATTTATGGGTATAGAAATTTTGAGGGTCATTTCAGTTATCAGTTATCAGTAACTCTGGCGCTTACCCAGAAGCTGAAAATAATGAACTGTTATCTTTTCATTCCCTTAAAAGGGGAGGCGCATTCCCTCTTTTTTTGGTAAATATTATCACTTAATTATAGCTTCTAATCCAAGATTTTCTCTAGGGGGGGGTGAAAAAAGCTAGAGGTTTAGGGTCGTTATACCAAATCTCAAAAAATTTGCTATATATCGTTTGGTTCGAGAGTGTGGGGTGTAGGAAAAAAATACTTTTAATACCAATTTGATAAATGTTTACTACAAATAGCTAGGGTAATTTTTAGGAGTCAGGAGTCAGGAGTCGTATGGGAATAGCTTCGATGCTATTTCTTAGTTAATAATCTATCTTTTTCGTCAAAGAGACGTATCCTGTAAATTATTTTTATCCTCCTTACTATTCGTAACATTCTTTTTTTTAACTGGTATATAGCAATTTTCATGTTTTTTAGAGTACAGAGATTTTGGTTTAAAGGAAGAAGGCTCATATTATCTAGGAGAGAAGGAAGAAGTAATGCAAGTCATGAAGTGAAAACCGCTATAGCGTTTCCCAAG
>NZ_LGSU01000771.1 GCF_002260545.1 Hydrocoleum sp. CS-953
AAAAAATATACTATTGCTCCTAACTTATAACTAATCCCTACTCCCTAAAAAAGATATGCAAAATCCTGAGCCACCTATAACTACCAATCAAACTGATTTATCAGATATAGAATCTCATTTATCCTCCAGTAAAAATGACAAAGCTAAGACCGAAAAAATTCAGATGAGAGACCTATTTGCTGAAGAAGCATTAGCTCAAATACCAAAAATTTTGACATTGCTCGACCGCAATTTACATAGCCCCACCTACGGCTGTTTCGACCGCAATTTTTGGCATTATAAAATTATAGACTTTCCAAGTGGTATGGCTCAAGAATTTGTCTTACCTTTAGCCTTAGCTTATAGTTTAGAAATTCCTAATAATCCATATTATCTCCAGGAAATGATACATAAATGGGTAGAAGCAGGAATTTTATATGCTGCCCATACTGCTCATCCTGACGGTTCTAGTGATGATTATTTCCCATTTGAAAGAGCAAGTGGAGCAACAGCTTTTTCTTTATTAGCTAGTATTGAAAGTTATCAAATATTAGGATTAAATAACTATGAAATCCTCAGTTTTTTTGAGAAACGAGCAGATTGGTTAGTTCATCATTATGAAAGTGGCAAATTGGCTAACCATGAAGCATTAATTGTTTTATCTTTGGAATTACTAAGTAGATTATTAGAAACTTCTAAATGGGATACAGCAAAAACAAATCGTTTGTCAAGATTATTAAGTTGGCAGAGTCAGGAAGGATGGTTTACAGAATATTCTGGTTTTGACCCTGGTTATCATACTCTGACAATATCTTGTTTAGCCAGAATTTATGAATTAAACAAGAGTGAAAAATTAAAATATATTATTACTAAAGCAGTCGAATTAGCTACCCAATTTATTCATCCTGATGGTTCTTTTGGTGGAGAATATGCTAGTCGTAATACCTATAACTTTTTTCCTCACGGATTTGAATTAGTTGGTAAATGGTTGCCTGCTGCTTTGTCGATTAACGACCAATTTTTAATGGGTTTAAAAAATGGTTTAGCTCCTTGTTATGCAGACGATCATATTATTGGTCATCATACCTGGAATTATTTGTTAGCATGGCGAGATTTTGTTATTGAAAGACCTGTTGATATCAATCGTGATGTTGCTAGTATTTGGTTAAAAGAAGCTCAAATTTTGATTAAACGACGACCAGGAACAGAATTATATGTGAGTCTGAATAAAGGTGGTGTTTTTAAGTTATTTCGTAACCAAAAATTAGTTGCTTCTGATACTAATTTATCCCTGCAAGTTAGAAAAGGGAAAAAAGTTTTAAATGCTGTTAGTCATTTGAGCGGTAATTATGATGTGAAAATATCTCAGGAGGAGTTGACTATTTCAGGTAATATGGGTTGGGCAAAACAAACTCAAATGTCACCTCTGAAATTAATAATTCTCAGGTTAGTCATGTTAACTTTTGGGCGTTTTTCCCCAAATTTAATTAGAAAAATATTACAAAAAATTCTGATTACTGGTAAGCAAGATACACCTTTTCATTTCAAGCGCAATTTTAAATATGAAGATGGAAGTTGGCATATTACAGATGAACTTTTTTCTAAGTCTTGGTTGGATGTAATTAATGCAGGTATTGGTTGTGACCAAACTTCTATTTATGTAGTAATGAGTCGCACTTTTCAAATTAATCAATTACAACCTTGGCATGATTTAACAACTGAAATTAAAAAACTTTCTCCCGGTCAACCATTGAGAATTGAACGTAAATTTTAAACGTAAATTTTGACTGTAAGTATTCAGCCCCCAGCTATTAGATATTGCTTTTGGTAAGCTATAAAAGNGGTTGTGACCAAACTTCTATTTATGTAGTAATGAGTCGCACTTTTCAAATTAATCAATTACAACCTTGGCATGATTTAACAACTGAAATTAAAAAACTTTCTCCCGGTCAACCATTGAGAATTGAACGTAAATTTTAAACGTAAATTTTGACTGTAAGTATTCAGCCCCCAGCTATTAGATATTGCTTTTGGTAAGCTATAAAAGCTTTAAAGAACCACAATTATTTGCAGATAGTTTTTTTGTGGAAAAACCACAAAGAGTAGAGTAGAAACAATATAGTTTGTTATGTCTTTGAGATCCTGAGCTTATTTTCTTTCTTACTTCAAATGTTTATCAAAAAAATCTATTGCCATATCCATCAAACCAGGATCAAAAGCTACCCCCCTACCATGATAATGTCCCCAGTCAGGTTTTCTAACTAACTCAACTTCTACACCTTTTTCTGATAAAGCATCTGCTAATAAAACACTTTGGCTTATTGGTATAACTTTATCTTTTTCTCCGTGCATAATTAGAAAAGGTGGGTCTTGAGCATCAATATGAGTAATAGGATTAGCCAGAGCTGATAATTCTAATTTCTGTGATACAGGTCCTCCTAATAATTTATGGGTTACTAGGGTATAAGCATACCATTCTTTGTCTTTGTACTTTTCCTCAACAGCAGCAGTAATAGGTTCTTCAAAAGTNGGTATAACTTTATCTTTTTCTCCGTGCATAATTAGAAAAGGTGGGTCTTGAGCATCAATATGAGTAATAGGATTAGCCAGAGCTGATAATTCTAATTTCTGTGATACAGGTCCTCCTAATAATTTATGGGTTACTAGGGTATAAGCATACCATTCTTTGTCTTTGTACTTTTCCTCAACAGCAGCAGTAATAGGTTCTTCAAAAGTGGGAGGAACCTTTGTAAAATCTGTAAGTGGATACCATGCACAAACAGCTTGTACCGCACTAGATATTTCTTGATTATTATCTGTTTCTGACAATTCTTTTACCCCTGCTGATGTTCCTAATAAAGCACTTAAATGCCCCCCAGCAGAAGGTCCCCAAACACCAAAATTATTGGTGTCTAAATCATATTTATCTGCATTTTTTCGCAACCAACGCACTGCATTTTTAACATCCTGAATTTGGGCAGGAAATAGAGCTTCATTACTAAATCTATAACTAATACAAGCCATAGCATAATTTCTTTGCACGACAATTTTACCAGGGCAATATTCTTTTGTTCCGCCTAGCCAACCTCCGCCATGAATATAGATTAATAGAGGTAAAGGTTTATCTGGTTTTTTCTCTGGTAAATATAAATCTAAAAGCAGTGATTTTTCCTGATTTTGAAAGTTATAATTTCCATAAACCAGATTTTGTAAAACTTTAACTTCTATAGGCTTTGTCTGACAACTTGTAATTAATAATGTCAAGACTAGCCACAAAAATTTGGAAATAATATTTTTGATTTTTTTTGAATAACTCATACTTGGAAAAGGGAAAAGGGAATAGGGAATAGGGAATAGGCAGCAAAAATTAAGTCTATAGCTTAACTAGAACTCAAAAATTCAAAAGTTGTTAAGATATTCAGGACTTACAAATAATTTAGAATTATACAGCATCTGTAGGGGCGATTTGCCTTTGCGGAGCATTCCGTAGGAAATCGCCCCTACTAGATATAAGGTTTATATGTAAGTCCTGATTAGAATAAACATTAATCACTTGAGTGCAAACCTAATTCTAAACTTCTAACTTCTGACTTCTGAGTTCTAACTTCTGAAAGCAGCTTGCTTTATCGGTGCAAGCAACTCCATTGGTAAATTCAGCATATTTAAAGTAGTTTCCTCTTTTCCCTGACTATTTGGTCCGTGATAGTCACTCCCACCAGTCATCAATAACCCATAATTTTTACACAACTCTTTTAAATTTTGTACTTTAGTCGGAGAGTGACAGGGATGAAAAACTTCTAATCCCATCAAACCCGCTTCTACCATTTCGGGTAATACCTCTTCCACCTTTCCCCCACGGAAAAGATAGGGATGCGCCCAAACGGCAACCGCTCCACAACTACGCAGTAAACTAATACCTTCAACTATAGAAAACTTCTCATAATGAACATAAGCAGGTTTATCATCCCCTAACCAACGTTCAAAAGCTTCTTGAGGCGATCGCACATAACCCGCTTTAACCAAAGCCATCGCAATATGTGGTCTTCCTGGTGCTACTCCCCCCTCCATTTTTGGCAACTCGATAGGATATCCTAACTCAGCTAAGTTTTCTGCCATCAACTGGGCGCGTCGATGTCTACCAGCAATGCGCTCTTTCAACGGTGGGAGTAACTTATTAGCATCTGGATAAAACCCCAGAATATGAAGAGAACAATTATTATGAACTGTACTTAATTCTAAACCAGGTATTATTTCTATGTTGTAGTCAGAAGCGATATTAATTGCTTCATCACAACCAGATAATGTATCGTGATCGGTTATGGCTAATGCTTGCACCCCGCAACTTGCTGCTTTTCTAACCAAGTCTGTAGGAGTTAGGGTTCCGTCGGAGTAAGTAGTGTGACAGTGGAGTTCTAACATAAGTTTTTTTACCATCAAATTAATCGTTTTAATAATTGTAGTAGCACGTCTAGACTTAATGTCGGTAAGGAGCGAGCAACCACCGAAGACCTCTCCCCCGACCTCTCTCCTTGTAGGAGAGGGGAGTATTTCTCCCCCTTCCCTCTTCCCCCCTTTCACTCGTGGGGTAAGGGGGGAGAGGAAGGG
>NZ_LGSU01000772.1 GCF_002260545.1 Hydrocoleum sp. CS-953
ACTCCTGACTCCTCCGCAGTTATTTATTTATCACTGTTCAACCGGACATGATATTAATCATCTATTGGACAATAGTTATAGTCATTTCAAATAAGGATGAAACACTGTTTTGGCTGAAACCCTTTCAAGCAAAGAAACACTCCTCCCAGTCTTATTCAGAATGACTATAGGGCTGGAAAATTAATCCGAAAAGTATTTTGTCTATGAAACAAAACGACATATTACAAAAACAAAGCTAGTTAAGTTCTTATTCTTATATCTTGCGGATCTTTACTCAGTTAAGTGGACAGGAAAACAACTAACTAAACTAGATTGGTATTATTATAAACACAGTCCGTGGGATGAAGATATAGATATGGCTCTAGAGCGCATGAATGGTAAAGAGATTTGTCAAGAATCAGAAGCACAGGTAAAATTTATTAAACTTGGTTCTGAAGCAGGAAAAACAGAGGACTTAAACTTACCTAAAAGTCTAATGTTAATGTTNGATGAAGATATAGATATGGCTCTAGAGCGCATGAATGGTAAAGAGATTTGTCAAGAATCAGAAGCACAGGTAAAATTTATTAAACTTGGTTCTGAAGCAGGAAAAACAGAGGACTTAAACTTACCTAAAAGTCTAATGTTAATGTTAGATAATATTAGGATAGAATGGGCTGTTTCAGGTTCAGATCAAATTAATCAATTACTAGATTATGTTTATGAAACTGCTCCAATGGTAGCGGTTAAAGCTACTCATAAACCGGAAGAAAAAGTTAAGCTTAACTTGCAAAAAGAAAGAGAAAAGCTAAATGAGGAGTTAGAGCTTTAAAGTGGTTGAAAAAAATCCCAAAAACCTAGAAAGGGTTGGATTTATATTATTGATCCCCAAAAAGTTGATTTGAGTTGTCAATTAGGTCACACTTATTCAGATAATATAGAACTTCTAGATTATGTTGAATGCCAGCACTCATCTTGCAAACAGAAAGTTAATCCGGTTGTGCATCAGTAAAGTGTGGGATAAGTAGCGTATGGCTGGCCAATATGATCTAAAAGTACTAATATATAAAGGTTGAGTGCCCACATGGCCGCGAAAAAAGTGCAAATTTTTTAGCCTTTGAGACTAAAAAGTTAGCACGAAAGGCAGACACTTCCCAAACTTCCCACACTTCCCACACTTCCCACCCGGACCACACTTCCTTGACGCACTACCGTTAATCCTAGTAGAGTTTTAAGAGGTAGGCATCTTTAATATTGTTTTGACAAGCAAAAAATTTTCAGCCTCTGTCTGGGTATATAGAAACCTTTAATGCTATTCCTTTAACTTCTCAAGAGACATATAAAGGTCTACCAACAACTTATCCAATTAACCCAACAACTAAAAATTGTCTAGATAAAAAATATTTTGCTCTTGTTCATCAGATATGTACTCTTGATGCTAATTACTTTAAGAACTCAGAAGGAAAATGGAAAAAGCGAATTGGAAAACTAGATAATTCAGATATAAAAGCTATAGGAGAACGTCTAAAAACATTTTTTATCTAGAAAGAGATGATTTGTTTACTACAAGTGCATCTCCTGACCTTTTGATTGAGATAATGTACAAAATACCAGAAAATGAAAGACACTTAGCTCTAGAAAAATTGATAGATGAATTTACTTATTAATTGCTATTAGAATATATCAATGCTATATCTAAAAAACCTACACTATCATCCAGCAGCTAGTAACACTCCTATTCTTAACAATATTAATATGGAACTAGCCCCTCAACAAATGGGTCTAATAATAGGTCGTAGTGGTTCAGGCAAAACTACATTATTAGAAATATTAGCTGGTCTAGCTGAATGCTCCAAAGGAGAAATATACTGGAGAGAGCAAAAATTAACCTCCGAACATTTACAACAACTGGGGGGTTTAGTATTTCAATTCCCAGAAAGACATTTTTGTGGCGCTACTATTCTAGAAGAATTACGATTAGGTCATCCAGAATTACGACCAGAACAAATATCTTTCGCTTTGGAAGAAGTTGGTCTTCAACATTTATCATTCAATACATCGCCCCATGCTTTAAGTGGAGGTCAACAACGTCGTCTGGCCTTGGCAGTACAACTAATTAGACAGCCTCATCTATTAATGTTAGACGAACCAACTGCTGGATTAGATTGGTCAATACGGAAACAACTGGTCAATTTACTAGCTAAATTGAAAAATCATTGGAGTTTATTGGTTGTCACCCATGATGCTAGTGACCTTTTACCCATAGCTGATAAATGTTGGACTTTAAATAAGGGAAACTTAGAATTGGGAATTTAGAATTTAGAATTTAGAATTTATAAGTTAATTGAGCTGGTTTTTTATTACTATCAATGTCTCCTGAAATTTAGATAAAAGTTATAAAGAGGCGATCGCTCATTGGAAGTTAGAAGTTAACGGACAAATGCTTGGGATAGTATCAAGAAAGACTTGAAAGGTAGTTATTAGTTATGAAGATTAGGTGTCGGAAAATTTAGCAGATACTACCAGCGCACCATTTGAACCAGGGGAGCATCGGGAAATAGCAGTTAAGGTGATCGACGACCGAGGGAATGAGTTGTTGGTTGTTAAGGAATTAGAGTAGTTGGGGGTAATTATTATGAGTAATGAGAGTGAGGATAAATTATTAGACCAGTTGGGGGAGTTTGTTATAGGAAAGCTCAGAGAATTAAGAGCATTAAATACAGAGTTAAATTTAATTAACAATAATACAACTAGCATTGTTTCTGTGCTTGATGCAGTCAATCAACAAGTAATTGAGTTAATTGAGTTAAATTCAACTGAAGATAATGCATCTATTTTGTCTAAAGTTGAGCTGGTACATAAAAAGTTAATTGAACTAGCTGAATTGTTAATTGAGGGAGATATAGATGTACAGAATGAGGTAGATGTTGTCCTGAGAATTGAGGAACAGTACCTAAAATTAGTGGAACTGGCAAAATCAAATTTAGCTGAGAGTAATAAGACAAATGTTATCTTTGCAATCAAGGTAATTTATGGAAACATAATTGAGTCTACTTATCCATATANATGAGGTAGATGTTGTCCTGAGAATTGAGGAACAGTACCTAAAATTAGTGGAACTGGCAAAATCAAATTTAGCTGAGAGTAATAAGACAAATGTTATCTTTGCAATCAAGGTAATTTATGGAAACATAATTGAGTCTACTTATCCATATATACAAGGTAATTGTCAGTCTAATTTTCCTTATATAATTGAGACTATAAATCAAAGGTTAATTGAGTTAATGGAGTTAAATTTAATTGAAAAAAGTAGTAGAGTTTTTATCCCTGTAATTAGGCAAAAGTATAACCATTTTTTCTCTCGTACTGCCATCCTATCATCACCGCATGCTGCCCCTACAATCCAAACCTTATACCAAGAAATATTCAGTTTCACCCCTACAAGCAAAATTCTAGAAGGCATCATAATTACTGACAAAAATATCAAGAATGACTCACATAGTATAGTCAAAGGAATTTTCCTCTATACAGATGGAGACTCAGAAATAGTAGACTACGTTATGAATAAATTTGAAGAATTTTACGATCTAACTGGTGAGTGGTGCTATATATATCTCTTAGAAAAAAAGGGAATTAACTGGAAATTATTTATAAAGTATTGGTGGTATCTGCTTTTATCAGAGCTACTTGAAATATTTCAACCAATTAGAATGTTTACTAAAAAGCCATTTAACAGGAATGAATCTTACAAAATAGCAAGAGATTTAGACATTCCTATTGAACAACTTCCCTGCATAGTGTTCTTACCACCTTTAACAAAAATATCCGGTCAAGAAAAGCTTGTTATTCCCATTAAAGAAGCATCTACCAAATATTTCAGGAAAGTATTTTCAACTCTTGAAGGTATAGTTAACAAAGCTAAGGAGCAGAATAAATATGAAGCAATAAAAGCTAAATTTAAGTTTGACGATATTATCCAATATCTGGAGAACAATTCAGAAAAGGTTGTTCAACAGACAACTACTGAGTATCAAATTAATGGTACTAACATTTTTGTAAATAGTCAAATAAGGAGATTAAAAATGACTAACAAAAGTGACCCTAATATTAAGATTGATCGTTCTAATTTAGGTAGCGTTACAGGTAAAGGAACGATAGGCACAGCAATTCAAAATCAGTATAATTATTCCCCAGAGCAAAAGCAAAATTTAGCTGAGGCAGCAAAATAAATTCAGCAATTATTACAACAATTGTCTAAACCGGACTATTCTGAAACTCCTGCGGAAAATGCAATAATTGTAGGTGAGGTAATGCAGGAAATTGAGAAAAATCTCTCTCTCAAGTCTCGAATAATTGAAGCTTTAAAACAGGGAGGAAAAGAAGCTTTTAAGGAGTTAATAGACAATCCAGCAGTTAATATTTTGATGGCTTCAATTGATGGCTGGAATAATGCGGAGTAGGAAATAATATTGTTTATTTATGGTGTGTCGAGTATCCCTCAACTTGTTAAAAAATGGAGGAAACACAATCAGAACTTACTTAGTATTTTCGCTGCTGAGTTAGGAAAAAAAATTACTCCCCTACTCCCCTACTCCCCTACTCCCCTAC
>NZ_LGSU01000773.1 GCF_002260545.1 Hydrocoleum sp. CS-953
CTCTAGAAGAAACACTTAAAAAATTAAAAGAAACTCAAGCTCAATTAATTAAGAGTGAAAAAATGGTGGGTTTAAGTCAGTTAGTTGCTGGGGTTGCCCATGAAATTAATAATGCTATTAGCTTTATCTATGGTAATATTGCACCTGCCAGAAATTATGCAGAAGATTTATTAGATTTACTCAACCTTTATCAGCAATATTATTCAGATCCTGTAGCTGAAATTAGAGATAGCCAAAGTATAATAGAGGTAGATTTTATCAGAGAAGATTTTCCGATTTTGCTGAATTCTATGGAAGAAGGTGCTAGAAGAATTCAAGAAATCGTTTTATCCTTACGCAACTTTTCCCGTCACGATGAATCTAAACAGAAACAAGTTAATATTCACGAAGGTATAGATAGTACCCTACTAATTTTGCAACATCGCCTTAAACCCCAACTAGGATATCCAGAAATTAAGATAATTAAAGAATATAGTAATTTGCCATTAGTCGAATGTTTAGCAAGTCAAATTAATCAAGTTTTTATGAATATTTTGGCTAATGGTATTGATGCTTTAGAAATGTCATGGGAAAAATTAAAATCTAAATTTTATTCTACTAAACCCCTGATAAAAATTAAGACAGAAGCTATCAATAAAAACTATATATCTATCCATATTATTGATAACGGACTAGGAATACCAGCAGAAATAAAAAAGAGAATATTTGACCCTTTTTATACAACTAAACCTGTGGGAAAAGGTACGGGTTTAGGGTTATCCCTGAGTTATCAAATTATAGTTGAAAAGCATGGGGGAAATTTTTACTGTAATTCTGTAGTTGGTCAGGGTACAGAATTTGTGATTGAATTGCCCGTTATTTATGGTTATAATCCATGAATAAGAGTGAATTTTTATCAAAAAATATTAATATTTTAACTAATACTAAAAAAATCTAATTAAAATAAAATTATTTCATACTGGTAATACCGTTTCACGGAAGTAGGGCGAATGGCCATTCGCCCCTACAAAAGTTAAAAGTAAGATTTTTTGGGCTGCAAAACTTTGATGTTACAGTAATTTACCGAATAATTAATAATTATTAATTATTAATTANAAATTATTTCATACTGGTAATACCGTTTCACGGAAGTAGGGCGAATGGCCATTCGCCCCTACAAAAGTTAAAAGTAAGATTTTTTGGGCTGCAAAACTTTGATGTTACAGTAATTTACCGAATAATTAATAATTATTAATTATTAATTATTAATTAAATCATTTAGCTTAAAAGTCTCCCCTTTCAAGGGGAAAAAATAATTTTTTTTCCTTATTGGTCAATCCTCTCCCTTTTAGGAAGAGGTAATTATCCATTATCCATTAATGAAGGAAATTATTTCACATATATAGTTTGTATAGTTTCAAACTATTTGTGACATTTCTAAAGTGAATTGGTATAAGGTACAAAGTTTGAGGATTTAGAAAACAGAAAAACAAGTGTACCTAAGTAACTTGATAAATACTATAAAATATAATTAATCATATCAAATGTTAAAATTTAACCCACTTTATCCCCGCTATCCACGGCGGAAATTTCTGAAAAATCTGGGTTGGGCAGGAGTAGGAATACTAGCAGCTTGCACAACCCCTTCTAACAACACAACTGACAACAACCAACCCGTAAAAATTGGCGCAATGTATCTCCTGACCGGAGGTTTTGCTACTTACGGCGAATTTGCTAGAGATGGCATTAACCTCGCCCTAACAGAAATCAATACTAACGGTGGCATCAATGGTCGCACCGTAGAAGTCATATTTGAACACGAAGGCGACCCAGTACAAACCGCCCGCAGATTAGTATTAGAAGAAAATGTAGACTTTCTTATTGGTATCGACAGCTCCGGTAAGGCTGAAGCTCTCGTGCCCACCCTACCAGAATTAGGGCGAGTGTTAATGGTGACTCATGCAGCAACCCCCAAAATTACTGGAGAATTATGCAATAAATACATTTTCCGGTGCAGCGTCAACGGTGCGCAAAACGCCACCGCTGGAGCAGACATCGCAACCAAAGCACCATATCTGAAATGGACAACCATCGGACCTGACTACGCTTTCGGTCATCAAAGTTGGGATTTTTTCCAAAAAGCAGTGCAGCAACGTCAACCAGATATTAAATTTTTAGACAAAACCGCCTTTCCCACACTAGGCGCAGAAGACTACAACAGCTTTATTACCACCCTAACTGAATCAAATGCAGATGCAATATGGTGTAGTCTTTGGGGAAATGATTTAGTCAACTTTGTCAGACAGGCAAATAAATTTGGTTTGTTTGCCAAATTCCCAGTATATATGGAATTAGGAGCAGCAATGGAAGTATTAACCGCATTGGGAGCAGAAATGCCTATTAGTCAGTGGGTAGGTACCCGTTACTGGTGGCAAACTCCAGATACAGAAATTAATCGTAACTTTGTCCAGAAATTTCGCGATCGCTACAACAGCTACCCCAGTTACAACGCCCAAAATGCCTATGTTGGTTTACATCTACTGGCAGCAGCAGCTAATGATGCCAAAACTACCAATACTGAAGCAGTTATCCAAGCATTGGAGGGTAGGGAATACGAAGCTCCAATGGGAAAAGTCACCATCCGAGGAGCNGAAATTAATCGTAACTTTGTCCAGAAATTTCGCGATCGCTACAACAGCTACCCCAGTTACAACGCCCAAAATGCCTATGTTGGTTTACATCTACTGGCAGCAGCAGCTAATGATGCCAAAACTACCAATACTGAAGCAGTTATCCAAGCATTGGAGGGTAGGGAATACGAAGCTCCAATGGGAAAAGTCACCATCCGAGGAGCAGATCATCAAGCTATTGTCGATGTCACCTGGGGCAAAACTGCTAAGAGTGTAGATTATCCATTTCCTATTCTCGACCCCATTCAAATTGCACTTGGAAATTCTGTCACCAGATCAGCAAATGCTACGAGTTGCCAGTTATGATATTGTTTTACGAAAGTCAAAAGTCAGATGCTCTTGGCTGAAAAATTTGCGCTTTTAGACTTAGAACTGATTCATCAAGTAAATCTTAACACAACTGCTACTGCCCATTACTGTCATTGCGAGGGGGGAGATCAGAAAACTATTTAGGTATATCGAATTATTACCCCCCGTGGCAATCTTTGGCTGACTGCGAGATTGCGTCGGCTGAGTTAATGGTTTTTCGTGAAGGTTAACTTGTTTTATTACCGCCTCGCAATGACAACATAATATTTATTTAGATTTCTTTGATAAATTAGCTCTTATACTATTTTTCAATAGTTATCCGTAAGTCCAGTAGGGTGCGTTAGACGGCTCAAATCACTTGCTGTGAACGTTATTTAACAATCCGTCGTAACGCACCATTGAATATGTGTCGGTCTACTACAGGTTACTGCAGCGGGCAAGATGCCCGCACCACAAAAGTTTTACTATTCACGCCTTATACATCATTTGTCCGAAATATGCTGTAATATTTACTTTTGACTTTTGATCTCCGTAAAACAGTATGACAATTTCTACTTTCATCATATTTTGCCTTAACGGTCTCACTAACGGAATGTTACTCTTTCTCATCTCCGCTGGACTAACTTTAATCTTCGGAGTCATGGGAATATTAAACTTTGCCCACGGTAGTCTATATATGTTGGGAGCTTACCTAACATTTTCCCTCGTTACCCACGGGTTAAATTTTTGGATCGCCCTAATTTTTGCTCCCATGGCAGTTGCAATTATTGGGGCGATAATTGAATCTATTTTTGTCAGGCGCATCTATCATCAAGATGTCAGCTTTCAACTATTGCTCACATTTGCATTCGTACTTTTAATCAATGACTTAGTNTCTATTTTTGTCAGGCGCATCTATCATCAAGATGTCAGCTTTCAACTATTGCTCACATTTGCATTCGTACTTTTAATCAATGACTTAGTGCGTTTAGTCTGGGGAAGCGCCCCCTTAACAACCCCGACTCCTGAGTTATTTGCGGGAACAGTGCAAATTTTTGACCGCCCCTATCCTGCATACAACCTCTTAATCATTATTCTCGCGCCTTTAGTGGGAATTAGTTTATGGTTATTTTTGAGCAAAACCCGCCTTGGTAAAATCATGCGAGCTGTTGCCCAAGACAGAGTTATGGCAGGAGCTTTAGGAATTAATGTACCGCAATTATTTACCAGGGTTTTCATGTTGGGAGCTTGGTTGGGTGGTGTTGCCGGGGTATTAGTTGCTCCCTTACGCACCCTCAACCCGGCAATGGCAGATAATGTAATTATTGAAAGTTTTATTATTACTGTTATCGGTGGTTTGGGGAGTTTGCCAGGTGCATTAGAGGGGCATTATTGTTAGGTTTAGTTAATTCTTTTGGCATTTTAATTGCACCGAGAGCGCAAGTAGCTTTTCCATTTATTTTGATGGCAATTACATTATTATTTCGTCCTCAAGGATTGTTTGGTAAAATTCAACGTTAATATTATACAAGGAAGAAGGAAGAAGTGGATATAGTATTAAATCCATAAGGGAAAAGATAAGTAGATAGTTCTAATTAAACGTTAAAAAATTGTAGGGGCGAGTTTAACCA
>NZ_LGSU01000774.1 GCF_002260545.1 Hydrocoleum sp. CS-953
AATTATTTGTATATCTATAATCCTTATCCTTCGTAAACAAGCTTTGAATATAAATTTTATATCTAATTAATTTTGCATAACTACTTAAAATTTTTAAATCCTCCATCAAAAATGTCTTACCTATAACAAGAGAGCCCTTAATATAGATTAGTATAGTGAGGCAATCCTCAAAAGACCAAAGAATTTGACACGATAAAATAATTAACAAAAGGATAGAACAAAAAAACTAAGGCATGGGCAAAGTAGTCGGCATAGATCTGGGTACAACAAACTCCGTAGTATCCGTCATGGAAGNGATTAGTATAGTGAGGCAATCCTCAAAAGACCAAAGAATTTGACACGATAAAATAATTAACAAAAGGATAGAACAAAAAAACTAAGGCATGGGCAAAGTAGTCGGCATAGATCTGGGTACAACAAACTCCGTAGTATCCGTCATGGAAGGCGGAAAACCAATCGTAATAGCTAATTCAGAAGGAATGCGGACAACACCATCTGTAGTTGGCTTCACGAAGGAAGGAGAACGAATAGTGGGACAAATGGCCAGAAGGCAAACAGTTCTGAATCCTCAGAACACCTTCTACGGAGTCAAACGATACATTGGACGTAAATACTCTGAACTATCCCCAGAGTCAAAGCGTGTTCCCTATACCATTCGTAGGGATGAATTCGGCAACGTCAAAATCAAATGTCCTCGAATGAAACGAGATTTTGCTCCAGAAGAAGTCTCAGCTATGATACTGCGGAAACTAGCAGATGAAGCAAGTCGCTATCTGGGAGAGGAGGTAACAGGAGCAGTAATTACCGTACCAGCCTATTTTAATGATTCCCAAAGACAAGCTACTCGTGATGCCGGGACTATTGCGGGCCTAGAAGTTAAACGTATTCTCAATGAACCAACAGCAGCATCTCTGGCTTATGGATTAGAAAATACAGAAAATCAGGTAATTCTGGTGTTCGATTTGGGTGGAGGTACATTTGATGTTTCAATCTTAGAAGTAGGAGATGGAGTATTTGAAGTCAAGGCTACCAGTGGAGATACTCAACTAGGGGGTAACGACTTTGACCAACGAGTAGTAGACTGGTTAGCCGAACAATTTCTAGAGGCAGAAGAAATAGACTTGAGGAGCGATCGTCAAGCTTTACAAAGGCTGACTGAGGCTGCAGAAAAAGCCAAGATTGAATTATCTGGGGTTGGGGTAACAGAAATTAATCTCCCTTTTATTACTGCCACAGCAGATGGCCCTAAGCATCTGGAAACTAGGCTGACTAGATCACAATTTGAAGGGCTTTGTGGAGATTTAATTCCGAGAATCCGACGTCCTGTAAAAATGGCCTTAAAAGATGCTGGTATAAGTCCCTCTATGATTGATGAGGTAGTATTAGTTGGTGGTTCAACTCGGATTCCTTTTGTTCAAGATTTAGTTTACTCTCTGATAGATAGAGAACCAAATCAGGGAGTTAACCCTGATGAAGTTGTGGCAGTGGGGGCAGCTATTCAGGCTGGAATTTTAGGTGGTGATGTACGAGATGTGTTACTTTTGGATGTTACTCCATTGTCTGTGGGCTTAGAAACTATTGGGGGAGTTATGAAAAAACTTATTCCTCGGAATACTACTATACCAGTTCGACGTTCTGATATTTTTTCTACTGCTGAAAATAATCAGACTTTAGTTGAAATTCATATTATTCAGGGAGAACGAGAAATAGCTGCTGATAATAAGTCTCTCGGAAAATTTAAGCTGACTGGTATTCCTCCTGCACCACGGGGTGTACCTCAAGTACAAGTAGCTTTTGATGTTGATGCCAATGGTATTTTGCAGGTTACGGCAATGGATAAAACTACTGGTAGGTCTCAAAGTATTACTATTCAAGGGGCTTCTACTTTAAGTCAGCAGGAAATTAGTCAGATGNCCACGGGGTGTACCTCAAGTACAAGTAGCTTTTGATGTTGATGCCAATGGTATTTTGCAGGTTACGGCAATGGATAAAACTACTGGTAGGTCTCAAAGTATTACTATTCAAGGGGCTTCTACTTTAAGTCAGCAGGAAATTAGTCAGATGATTCGGGATGCGGAAAAATTTGCTGAAGCAGACCGACTCAAGCGGGAGCGGGTAGATAAGCGTAACCGGGCTGAGGCTTTGGCCTTTCAAGCAGAACGACAACTCCGAGAGGTGGCCTTGGATTATGGGATGCAGTTTGCAGCTAGAAGTCGTCAACGAATTGAAATGTTGATTCGGGAACTGCGGGATAGTTTGGAACAGGATGATGAGCGGGGTATCGATCAGGTCGGGGTTGATTTACAAGATGCTCTCTACGATTTGAAGCGTGAGATTTCAATTTACACTTCTGAAGAAGGTGATGATGATTTCTTTGGTTCTGTACGCCGGACAATATCTGGTGACGATCGTAAACCTAGGGAGCGTTATGATTATGAAACTAGAGTTTATAGTCGTCCTCCTGATCGAGTCAGTTCTAATCGTCCTAGTCGTTCTTATCAAAGTAAAGATTGGGATGATAATGATGATGATTGGCTGTAAATATTGTGGATTTTAGATTGGGGAGGAGATAGTTGAATTTAGAATTTAGAATTTAGAATTCAGAATTCAGAATTCAGAAGTTAAATTCTGACTGTGACTATATTTGAGAATTTTATAATTGAATTGGTATACCCCTATGCGCAAGTCGAAATTCAAAATTCAAAAGTAATCTCTGAGTAAGTTTTTCCTACTGAAATGCTCTGCAAACAGGACTGACCAATGTCCTAGCCTATTTGCGTACTGCTGTAATAGCTGTATTTTTGCTTTCAAGTGAGAAGTCTAACATCTGCTACCATTTTGGTTGAAGGAGTCAGAGAAAATATTTATAGTTAACACTATTTATAAGTTTAAGTTAGTAGATGCAAAACTTTCGGAATTATTATCAGATTCTAGATGTTTCTAAAGATGCTTCAGTGGATGAAATTAAGAAAGCATATAGGAGACTGGCGCGACAATTTCATCCAGATGTAAATCCAGGCAGTAAAGAGGCAGAAGAAAAGTTTAAAGATATTAATGAAGCCTACGATATTTTATCAGATTTAGAGAAACGGGTAGAGTACGATAAATTTATTCGATATTGGAAACCGAAGGGAATTGCTAGTAGGATGGGGGTGCGGGTTCCTGATTTTAGAAATTGGGGAGATAGTCTTTCTGGGAATGGAGGTAAGTCAGAGAAGGATGTTGATGTTAGTGATTTTTCAGATTTTAATACTTTTGTAGACCAATTGTTGGGTCGTCGTCGGGAAGTTAGGACTCCAGCGACAGCAACAAAACCAAAAACTCAGCCATCAAATGTTTATCGTCCTGGTCAGAAAAAGGCTGTTTATAAAGCAACGGAACGGGAACCAAAAAAGGATATTGAGGCTAGGTTGACTTTGCCTTTGGAAAAGGCTTATGTGGGAGGGATTGAGAAAATACGCTTGGAAGATGGGCGGTCGATAGAGGTAAATATGCCGGCAGCTATGATTAGTGGTCAAAGAATTCGTCTGAAAAATCAAGGTCTTGGTGGGGGAGATTTGTATCTGAAGATTACGGTTGCTCCTCATGGTTTTTATCAGTTGGAGGGGGCGGATATTTTTTGTGAGTTGCCTATTACTCCTGTGGAGGCTGTTTTGGGTGGGGATATTGAGGTTCCGACTTTGGATGGTTGGGTGAAGATGAAGTTGCCGGCGGGGGTTGTTTCTGGTCAACGTTTACGACTTGCTAGTAAGGGGTATCCTGATGGAAGGGGCGATCGTGGGGATCAGTTGGTGGAGATTAAGATTGTCACTCCGAAGGAACCTAGTCAGGATGAGTTGGAGATATATCAGAAGTTACGGGAGATTGAGAGGTTTAAACCACGAAAAGATTTACCTGTTTGATTTGGCTTAGGGTGAGTGTTGGGGTGTGGGATGTTTGGGATGTTTGGGATGTTTGGGGAGATTAACAAAAGAATGCACCTTTCGAGCACACATCAATTTTCTCTTGGAGGTATTTTTTTCTTAGTTGAATAAAAAGTCATGCTTAGGTACGAGTTACATCCAATGTATTAACTCTATCACAATTTTTGGCAGGATGCAACATGACTACTCTCTTAAAACTTGGACATTTTTTTGAAGCCCCAGAAAATGATAATTAATTTGTAATTTGAGGCGATCGCTCACAGTTGTCAGATGGAAAATTTTTGCTTATACCAGTTTGATAAATGTTTGCTACAAATAGCTAGGGTAATTTTTAGGAGTCAGGAGGTAGGGACGTTGCATAAGGGCGTCCGTACGGAGTCGCATGGGAATGGCTTTAATATAGTTTTTTAGGTCATACATCATATTTTTTGTCCAAGGGACATCTCCTGTTAAGTCTTTTTATCGCTCTTACTATTGGTAACATTCTTTTTTCAAAATGGTATTAGAGATATAGTTTTTCTGAGTTGAAGAGTAATACCATGTCCGGTAGCATCGGTATTGTATAGTGAAGTTCATTAATTGATAATTGATAATTGATAATTGATAATTGATAATTGATAATTACCTCTGGTTAAAACCGTTACGGAATTGAAGATAAGGAAATA
>NZ_LGSU01000775.1 GCF_002260545.1 Hydrocoleum sp. CS-953
GCCCATGACGGTTTCACTTTAGCTGATATGGTGTCCTACAACGATAAACATAATGAAGCTAATGGGGAAAATAATAATGATGGTGCGAATGATAACGAAAGTTGGAACTGTGGGGCGGAGGGTTGGACTGATGACCCAGGAATAAATGCTTTGCGTAGTCGTCAGATGCGAAATGCGATCGCAATTATGATGGTTAGTCAAGGTGTACCCATGAAAATGATGCCGAAAAATTGGTTAGCACTTATAATTCAGTCAGATTATTATTTTAACCTGCGATAAGGGGAATTTTAAAACATCCTAAACCATCTTTTTAACCCGGAACTACTAAAAGCTGATGGCTGAATGCTGAAAGCTAATAGCTAGTACAAGAACACTTTTAATTCATAAAGAAGGAAAATTATGGCAGCTAAAGAAAGAGTGGGTGTAGTTGTCAGCAACAAAATGCAAAAAACAATAGTGGTAGCAGTAGAAAACCGCTCCGCTCACCCTAGATACGGTAAAACAGTCGTTAAAACTAAAAGATATAAAGTTCACGACGAGGAAAATAAATGTAACGAAGGCGATCGCGTTCGGATTACAGAAACTCGCCCTCTGAGTCGTACTAAACGTTGGGAACTTGCTGAAATAATTAATTCTAAGATTAGTTAATGGTTGGTTTTATTAATCCGAGTAAAATTATTCAAAGTTAACAAAAATCAAATCCTAACTAAACTTAAGAAATAAAATTGGTTTGGCATAAACATCTAGAAATTTCAGAAAAACCACCATGATTCAACAAGAAAGTGTATTAAATGTCGCTGATAATAGCGGTGCCCGCAAAATAATGTGTATCCGTGTAATCGGTGGTGGAAATCGTCGCTATGCACGCATAGGTGATGTAATTATAGGTGTCGTAAAAGACGCATCCCCTAATATGGCTGTGAAAAAGTCAGATGTAGTTAGAGCTGTTGTTGTTAGAACTAAAAAAGGTCTGCGTCGAGATAGTGGTATGAGCATTAGGTTTGATGATAACGCAGCAGTTATTATTAACCAAGATGGAAATCCACGGGGAACTCGCGTATTTGGTCCAGTAGCTCGCGAATTACGAGAAAAAAATTTTACTAAAATTGTATCCCTAGCACCGGAGGTACTGTAATGTCAAGAAAGAAAAAACCCTTGATGACTGCCAGGGGAAAACCTGTACGCTNATAGTGGTATGAGCATTAGGTTTGATGATAACGCAGCAGTTATTATTAACCAAGATGGAAATCCACGGGGAACTCGCGTATTTGGTCCAGTAGCTCGCGAATTACGAGAAAAAAATTTTACTAAAATTGTATCCCTAGCACCGGAGGTACTGTAATGTCAAGAAAGAAAAAACCCTTGATGACTGCCAGGGGAAAACCTGTACGCTATAAAATTCACGTTAAAAAAGGTGACACAGTTCAAGTAATTGCTGGCAAAGATAAAGGTAAGGTAGGTGAAATCCTCCAAGTATTACCAAAAATCAGCAAAGTTGTAGTTAAAGATGTTAACGTCAAAACAAAGCACGTTAAACCTCAGCAAGAAGGAGAATCAGGTAAAATTGTAACAGTTGAAGCTCCCATTCATAGTTCTAACGTGATGCTTTATTCTACTAAAGAAAAAGTAGCTAGTCGTATTTGTTATACATTTACAGAAGATGGTCGCAAAGTACGAAAGCTGAAAAAAACAGGAGAAATTATTGATTAAACTCCAGTAAATTCTTCAACTAATAAGCAAAACTATGGCAGAAAGACTAAAGAAATATTACCATGAAAAAATTGTTCCTAAAATGATGGAGCAATTTAAGTATAAAAATATTCACCAAGTACCAAAGCTGGTGAAAATAACAATTAATCGTGGTTTAGGGGAAGCATCCCAAAATGCCAAAGCCTTAGATTCATCCGTAAAGGAAATGGCTACAATTACAGGTCAAAAACCAGTAGTAACTAGGGCAAAGAAAGCGATCGCTGGCTTTAAAATTCGTGAAGGAATGCCAGTAGGAGTTATGGTTACTCTACGTTCTGGAAGAATGTATGAATTTTTAGATAGACTAATTAATTTAGCATTACCTAGAATTAGAGATTTTCGAGGCATAAATCCTAAGAGCTTTGATGGTCGAGGCAATTATAGTTTAGGCGTCAAAGAACAACTGATTTTTCCAGAGATAGAATATGACAAGATCGATCAAATTCGAGGAATGGACATTTCAATTATTACCACAGCTAATAGTGATGAAGAAGGCCGTGCCCTACTTAAAGAAATGGGAATGCCCTTCCAGAGTAATTAACTAAAGAGTTAAAGAAAAGGGGAAAAAATGGCGGCTAACGACACAGTATCAGATATGTTGACGCGAATTCGCAACTCCTGCATGGCGCAACATACAACAACAAAAGTTCCAGCAACAAAGATGACTCGCAGTATTGCCAAAGTCTTGAAAGAAGAAGGCTTTATTGGCGAAATTGAACAGGAAGGTGAGGGTCTTAAGAAATTTTTAGTAATTTCTTTAAAATACAAAGGCAAAAATCGCCAACCCATCATTAGATATTTGAAGCGAGTTAGTAAACCTGGACTCCGGGTTTATAAAAATCGCAAAGAGTTACCACGAGTTTTAGGTGGAATAGGAATAGCTATTATTTCTACATCTAGTGGAATTATGACTGATAGAGAAGCTAGAAAAAGAGGTATCGGCGGAGAAGTTCTTTGCTATGTTTGGTAGTATAGCTATCAGCTATCAGCTCCAAACTATACACTTTTTTGTAATGCTATATAACCAAAATAAATAGTATAGATAGCTATTGATCGAGCAAAACAAAAAACAGCTAGCAACTTAAATATAAGAACAAGTTATGTCACGAATTGGTAAACTTCCAATCCCAATACCTAAAAAAGTGACCATTACCATTGAGGGTCAAAAAGTGACAGTCAAAGGTCCTAAAGGTGAACTTTCTAGGGTATTGCCACCTGAGATAGGAGTGGAACAACAAGAAGAGACTATTATTGTTAAACCACAAGAAGAGTCTCGCCGGGCTCGTCAGAGATATGGTCTTTGTCGCAGCCTTGTTGCCAATATGGTCGAAGGTGTATCTAAAGGATACGAAAAGCGACTATTGATTCAAGGTGTAGGTTATCGTGCCCAAGTTCAAGGCAAGACTTTGGTATTAAACGTGGGTTACAGTAAACCAGTTGAAATGCCTGCTCCTGAAGGTATTAATATAGCAGTAGAAAATAATACCAACGTAATTATTAATGGTATTAATAAAGAATTGGTGGGAAATACCGCAGCACGAATTCGTGCTGTTCGTCCACCAGAAGTATATAAGGGTAAAGGCATTCGTTATGCCGGAGAAATGATTAAACTCAAAGCGGGTAAGTCAGGTAAAAAATAAACAATGAAATACACTCGTCAAGATTCAATCAGAAAGCGACATCGCCGAGTCCGGAAAAAGGTATCTGGAACACCAGAACGTCCAAGGTTATCAGTATTTCGCTCAAATATGCATATTTATGCACAAGTAATTGATGATACTACACAGCATACCTTGGTCGCGGCCTCAACTGTAGAAGCAGAAGTCAAATCAAATGTTAAATCTGGTGCGAACTGTGACGCTTCTACAGAAGTAGGAAAATTAATTGCCAAGCGATCGCTAGAAAAAGGAATAGAAAAAGTAGTTTTTGACCGTGGTGGAAATCTTTATCATGGTCGTGTCAAAGCCTTGGCTGATGCAGCTCGTGAAGCTGGGTTAGACTTCTAAGTAATTACAAGTCACAGAAATAAACAATGAACTTGACAAAAGGTAAGAACTATGGCAGAGCAGCAACAACAACGTCGGAAAAAAAGCAGCCGTACAAAAGAGAAAGAAAGTGAATGGCAAGAAAGAGTTGTCCAAATTCGCCGAGTCANATCATGGTCGTGTCAAAGCCTTGGCTGATGCAGCTCGTGAAGCTGGGTTAGACTTCTAAGTAATTACAAGTCACAGAAATAAACAATGAACTTGACAAAAGGTAAGAACTATGGCAGAGCAGCAACAACAACGTCGGAAAAAAAGCAGCCGTACAAAAGAGAAAGAAAGTGAATGGCAAGAAAGAGTTGTCCAAATTCGCCGAGTCACCAAAGTTGTAAAAGGTGGTAAGAATCTGAGCTTCCGGGCTATTGTCGTAGTCGGCAATGAACGTGGTCAAGTAGGCGTAGGAGTGGGTAAGGCCGCAGATGTTATCGGTGCTGTAAAGAAAGGAGTGGCTGATGGTAAAAAACATATCATAGAAGTTCCACTCACCAAATCTAATTCTATTCCTCACCCAGTAAATGGTATTGGTGGAGGAGCCAAAGTAATGATGCGGCCAGCAGCACCAGGTACAGGAGTTATTGCGGGGGGAGCTGTTAGAACAGTTCTGGAACTAGCAGGTGTTCAGAATATATTAGCCAAACAGTTAGGCTCTAATAATCCATTAAATAATGCCAGAGCTGCTGTTAACGCTTTAGATGGCTTGAGGACATTAGCAGATGAAGCTCAAGAGCGAGATGTACCTATAGAAAATTTATATGTTTAGTCCCAAACTAGACTAATGGGAAATTGGATAATTAATGCC
>NZ_LGSU01000776.1 GCF_002260545.1 Hydrocoleum sp. CS-953
AATGGAGAGTCGAGTGGTTCAGCCTACTTATTTGACACTACTACTGGCAGCTTTCTCCAGAAATTGATCGCACCCGACGGTTCTGAAGTGGATAACTTCGGAATCTCAGTAGCTCTAAGCAACAATACAGCCGTGATAGGTGCATGGGGAGACGACGACAACGGATTCAACAGTGGTTCAGCCTACCTGTTTACCACTAACACTAAATCAACACCAGAACCATCATCGCTCTTAGGAATACTAGGCACAGTAGCGATCGCCGCCTTATCCCGAAAGAAGCAGCAGAAAAAATAACAATAAACATTTCTCATAACAAATTTATCAAGCAAAGAAATTAGCCTCAAAATCTTTGCTTGATTTTTTTTGAGAATTCTAATTATCCTGCCAATGAACCAGCTTTTCAAACACTTAGCGATCGCCAACCATATATCTATTAGATGATGTCAAGCTATTCAACACCACTTTCATATTTTCAAAAAGCTGAAAAATCTCTCCTATATCTATTCCGTGAAATAATTGCTTGAAATTATAGTATTGCAACACTAATTAAGATTCTGCTTGAATCTTTTCTATTGCTTTCTCAACTTTCTGTGCTTCTTCCATTTTTCCTTGTTCTTTTAATAAGTCTCTAGCTTTAGTCAGAGATACTACTGCTTCAGGTCGTTTATTTTCTAAATACAAAGCTACCCCTAATTGATAATGAAGCACTGCTAGCTCTGGTCTGAGGCGAACAGCATTTTCAAATTGGGATATTGCTTCCGACAAATTATTTTGATTGGCCAAAAGACTGCCTAGGTTAGCATAAGCTTCTGCAAATTCTGAGTCAAGTTCAATAGCTTTGCGAAATGCTGTTTCTGCTGATTCGAGGTCTCCTTCTTTGTAGAGTTTAACCCCCCGCTCAAATTCTGCTTTAGCTTCTTGGTTGAGAACAATAACTGTGGTGTTAGTTGATTGAATTTGTTTAGGGGTTGGTTGAAAAGAAGAAGCGTTAGCTGGAGTAGTGCTGAGTATGCTCAGTATTGCAGTTATGGCCAATAAACCGTACTTAGATTTTTTATAACACATTTTTGAGAATTTTAGTAGTAATGCTTACTGATTCAGCATACTACCTATTTTCTAATTTGAGCATCTCTTGAGAAATAAATCTCTATAGCAGTCAAGTTGTTTAAGCTTTTCACTCTGTTTTTTCAGCAGTTATTTACTATCAGAAATTTGTTCAAAATGAGCATCTTGACTCTTGACTTTTATCTAAGATTTATTTAGAAGCAAGAATAATGTTTGGTATTTGCTATTTTTATATCTGTGGTGCAAGGAAAATCATGGCAGTTTTGTCAAACATTTGTTATATTTTTTAACATAATGCGGTGCTGGTCATAACTGATTATCAGACTTCCTAAAAAGATTAGGCGATCGCTAAGTCCAGTAATACATATCTGGATTTATTCGGTATCTACCATTTTTCTCAAATATTGCTACATATCATATCTCAAGAATCAAATAATATAATCTTAATTTAAGATAATCCAGTGTAGCTTAAGTTTATGGAATTGGTATTAATTTTTTATATCTAGATTTACTGCTCCAACTAGGAAGTATGGTCAGTAGGTAATTGTTGGTATTAAAGGAGTTAAACTATGGAGCAACCTATGGAACTGCCACTAGAAAAGCAATTTAGCGTTCGGTCTTTTGAGACTCAGGTGCGACAAATGAATTTACAACAAGCTCAAGAATGCTTAGTTGAACTATATCAACAAATGTTGGTAAGGGAAACTCTTTACCAACAATTTTTAAAGCATAATTGGGGATTAGAATCTAATCCTGATTTTGATTAAGTACAGAAATTTTCCTAGGGGCGACCTCCTTCTCTGACTCTATTTCATAAGTTTTAAATAGATTTGGGGATGATGGGGCGTCAAGTAATTTTTCAAATATCATAAACTTTGTAGGCAAATATAGCCCATTAATTGATTCAAAGAATTTTATAACTTTTAGTAAGATTAACTACTCTAGCTGACGCTCTATAGTTGCTTCCATAGCACTAATCAAAGAAGGACCTGTTAAAATCCCACTACTGGAGTAATATCGATCTTTATCTAAGCGGAGTAAAGTTTCAAAACCACTACGACGTTGGCGGTCATTTCCCAGTACCCAATAGCGCTGAATAATTGAATCAATACCAAGCCATCCTTCTCCTTCCACTTTTCCTAGTTCGCTGTGTTGTAGAAGAAAGGTATAGCGTCGTTCGTCACTGTCAAGACGCCCTTTATACTGTAAACTAATCTCCTCACGGTCTTGACTAGGAAATATTAGCTTTGTTTCCATAGAGAACCAATCTGTACGATCCCATGTCACGATAGTTGTACCCTTGACAGTAATCAACATTCCGTTACGTTCTAGCCAATTTCCTGCAATCATCCATTGGCCTGATTCTAATATAAATGTATGAACCACAGTCCTATTCCTATACTGCTAATACTAGATCGATCAAATTTACGGCTTGGATACCCAACCATTACCATTAGGTTAGGTGGGGAGGAAAGCTGCCGTTACAGCCCATTGTCTCTAGCCAACTAAAAGGATACAGACTTGGGGAAAATCTGTAGGGTTGTTGGGCCTACCACAGTTTGTAGGCTCAGATTACTTTTTCCCCAGAGGGCTTCAACAACTGTTTAGACTTGGAACTCACTTCCCGCTGGTCTTGGCAGAAGCTCAACTAAAGTATTAGGGAGTTCTAAATCAAAAAATATGCCCCTACACTAAACCTAGGAAGCAGTTATCAGGCAGTATGGGTACTTGAACCATATAGCAATCTAGTAGTTTGACAAAAACGATATTTTGTGTATCCAAGACACCAATTTGCCAGAAGCTCAGATAATTATAGTAAAAGTCCAACGCCCTCAACCCTTAGCCGGAAAAGGTAGGCAAATTGATTTACCAAGTATAGTGCTAGCACTATATGTGTATTTTAGACTATCTAGAGGACTTGTGTGCAAAAATTAGGATTAGGAAAAATGCCTAGGAATATTCTCTAGTGACTAAATGTAAATTTAGTTGCTCTAAACCATTTTTTGATTAGCAAAAGATATCAAGGCCAACATACTTGACTTTTGTTCTCAAATAAGGCCAATTACATTTGTAATATCCATCCCCTGGTTGATAATTATCCAGACCTACCTTTTAGTAATTAAAGGTATGTGTCAAACAATATCCTTACATATTACATATTTACAGCCTATTTTAAGATGGTGAGGTACAGTTTAAAATTAATCTCTTTTTCCTGTTCCCTGTTGTCTGTTCCCTGTTGCCTAAAATCTAAGAATTTTGTACCTTCAAGACTCCAAAACTGCTGTAAGATTTTCTCAGAATAATGGAAACCCATCATTTAAAAATTGACAAACCACTACTGTTTGATGCTCATAACTGCATCCAACAATAAATCAGCACCAAAACGCACAGGGTCTGTACAAGGTAAACCAGTTTCTGTTTCTACTTGAGCGATCGCTTTCTTAGCAGCTACTTCATCTAAATGAAAAGTATTCATGGCAATACCTCTAACTCGTGCTGGCTCCATAGCACCACCTACACCAGCTACCATTTCGTACAACTGAACCACTATTGGTAAGGGCGGAATCAATATCTGGGGATGATTGCGGATATGAGTTTGATGGGCACGATGCACCAATATCAAATCAGTAGGTTGGGTACCGCGCAATAGTGGGAGAGTTGCAGTAGAGCCTGGATGCAATAGGGAACCTTGCCCTTCAACAATAAGCAAGTCATGGGTATTGCCAAACTGCATAATCATTTGTTCGACTGCTCCAGCAGCAAAGTCAACCCGTACTGCATCCAACGCAATACCATCGCCAGCAATCATCAAACCCGCTTGTCCTGTGGCCAGAAATTTAGGGTTGAGACCTCGGTGTTGAGCAGTTGCATTTAGTTCTAAACTGGTAGACATTTTGCCGATCGCCATGTCTGTCCCTACTGTTAAAACCCGCTGACAAGAAAGTGTTCTAGCTTTCCCACTACCAATAGTTAATCCTTGAGGTTCCTGACGGACATCCCATATCCATTGCGTATGTCGTAATAGTGGTAAAATATCCGGATGATTAGCGAGTGGGGTATGTAAACCGTTGACTACTGATAATCCAGAGGCAACTGCTGCTTTGATTTCTTCAAACCATTCGTTAGGTAAAGCACCACCAGAAGGAGCAATACCAATGACTAATATTTCCGGATGAAAGGCGATCGCTTCAGCAACGGAAGCAACTATAGGGATATCACGGTGAATTTTAGTAAATTCGGGCAATGATTTTCCAGCAGATTGGCGATCGATGACGGCAACGATTTCTGCTTGGCTGTAACGTAATAGTGATAACCCTGTTTTTCCATGTAACCCTTGAATGCCATCGTGTAGCAAGATTGCTATTTTTCCATTTTGGATTTTTGATTGTGGATTTTCTGTCGTCATAATTTTCTCAAGAAAAAATTCTATTTGGTGATTTAACTAATTAACTATTAATATAGAGAGGGTTCCCCATTTCAATTCTAGATTTTAAGAAAAACAGAAAAAGTAATTGAAAACTTAATAC
>NZ_LGSU01000777.1 GCF_002260545.1 Hydrocoleum sp. CS-953
AATTACTCGGTATTATCAGGTATTTAACAATCCGTCATAACGCACCAGAATTGTAATACCCGGTTGATTAAAAATGGTGCGTTAGGGCGGGTTTGTATAAATCTTAGAGTAACCATGAAATCTAGCTAAAACCCGCCCCTACTATTGCACTATTTTAGCTGTGTCGGTCCACTACTGGACTAAAATGTTGCCAACCGTAGGGGCGGGTTCCCCGTTAAATTCATCAGTTTTCACATTTGATTAGATAAACCCGCCCCCAATGATATAATATCATGTCCGGTTGAACAGTTATAAATAATTAGGGAGGAGTCAGGAGTCAGGAGTCAGGAGGGAAGTGGGAAACAGAAAGTATAAAAAGGAGAAAGTTTTTTTATCACGCTCTTATCCGGACATGATATAACGCACTACTGCAGTGACACATCTAATGGGTGTGCGTTATGGTGGGTTTGTATAAATCCTAGAGTAAGCATGAAAATTCTAGCTAAAACCCGCCCCTACTATTGCACTATTGAAGGTGTGAGACACCAGTAGATAGAGACTTGAAAAAAGGGTAAAAACAGGAAGCTAGCTAATGACTGACAGGTTCTTTAACGAATTAATGGAGTTAATAAAGAAATATATTCCTCAGAATCTCTAAAAATAGCTCCTCTTTCAATCAAATCTTGTTTAAGTTGTTCAGTCATTCCACAGCTATTACTACTGAATTTTGCATTTTTTACTTCACTATTTTTAAATTCAGTTTCTCGGAAGTCAGCTTCTTCGAGATTCGCTCCATTCAAATTAGCACCTTTTAAGTAGTCTTTTCTGAGACCAAAAAAATAAGCTTCACCAAGGTCAGCTTCGCTAAGGTCTGCTTGTCTGAGGTAAGCTCCACTAAGATTTGCTCCACTGAGATTTGCTCTATAGAGATTCGCTCTACTAATATTAGCTCCACTAACGTAAGCTCCAAAGAATTTAGCCGTACTCAGGTCAGCACCTCTGAGGTTAGCCTTACTAAGGTTAGCTTTACTGAGATTTGCTCCACTCAGGTTAGCTTCTCTAAAGTCAACTCTAACCAACTCTGCTTTACTCAGGTCTGCTCCACTTAGGTCTGCTCCACTCAGGTCT
Source organism: Hydrocoleum sp. CS-953 (assembly GCF_002260545.1). Classification (GTDB taxonomy): domain Bacteria; phylum Cyanobacteriota; class Cyanobacteriia; order Cyanobacteriales; family Microcoleaceae; genus Trichodesmium. Next base: position 1,108 of record NZ_LGSU01000777.1, read on the forward strand.
GCTCCACTCAGGTCTGCTCTACCAAGGATAGCTTCTCGGACATCTGCTTCACCAAGTTTGGCTTGTTTAAGCTCTGCTCCACTTAGGTCTGCTCTTCTTAGATTAGCCCTTTCGATACCAGCTCTACTAAAGTTAGCTACTTTCAGGTCAGCTCCAATAAAGTTAGCTTCACTCAGGTCTGCTCCAATAAAGTTAGCTCTGCTAAGGTCAGCTCCACTTAAGTCAGCTCCAATTAAGTTAGCTTCACTCAGGTCTGCTCCAATAAGTATAGCTCCTCTAAGATTGATTCCCATAAGCTTGACTTGTCTTAAATTAGCACCTCTGAGATTTAATCTTTTCTCACCTTGATTAGTTTGAATTGTCTGAATTAATAATTTTTGGTCATTAGCTCCAGTCATAGCAGCTTTAAGTTTAGCCACATCAGTATCAGAAATATCCGCAGCAATTGTCAATCCTAATTTTTCCTTTTCAGACTCTATAAATTCAACAGTTTCTATCGGCACATCAAATATTTCTATTAATTCTCCTGAGTTAAATAGTAGTTCAATTTTTTCTAGACATTCTGGAGCAGCTTGTAAAATAAACTGCAGTTTTCCTGAATAAATATCAACAATTTTTAATCCCTCATCATTAGCAGCTCCTTGCAGATATTTTTCAATCGCTGTTAATGTCGTCTTGTGTCTTTTATTTCCAAGATTTATATTAAGTATAAATTCTATATTTGTATCTTCTTTTGTGTAGTTACCTTGATTTACCTTTGTTTGACTATAATCTCTACTTACCTTAGTTTTAAAAATTGCAGACTTTTCTAAAATATCTCCATTTATTGTAGATTTAGATTCCTTATTATTCATGTTATTAATTTACATTAAATTATTTTGAATTGCCTTTAGTTTACACAGACTCAGAGAAAAAGTCCAGGTGTGGGAAGTGTGGGAAGTGTGGGAAGCGTGGGAAGTGTGGGAAGTGTGGGAAGTGTGGAATTGTAAATATTCTCTGACGACAAAGAATTATCCCTGGGGGAGTAGACGAGTAGGGGAGTGTAGGGAAGTAATTTTTTTGCTCAACACTTCTGACTTCTGACTTCTGACTTCAGCTATACCTGCCATCTTTTCGTTTACGATTAGATACTGAATAATTAATAATTAGGGTTTGCTGAAAAAGTCTTTTTGTGCAGACAGGGAGAGACGTTGCATGGAACGTCCCTACAGAGTCAAGAGAAACAGCGAGTTATAGAGAAGGTACTCATAAAAATTATCTCTTGATTTTCCTGCCCAACTCTTACCCAATTATTAATTATTAATAATTAAATAATTCGCGCCTTGAAGCCTCCCCTTGGATAGGGGAAAAAAAGTGCTCTTGAATTTCCCGATATTCAATTCCGTAACGGTTTTAACCTTCTTGTAATTATCAATTATCCATTATCAATTATCAATTAATGAACACTCTTACCCAAATACTAACTTTTTGACCCTTATCAGCCCAAAATATTTTACTTTTTCCGGACTTAAAAATGCTCAAACTTTTATTTGTAAATGCTTTGATAATTAATCAGCAGAGCCATAATTAGGGTTTGCTGAAAAAGTTTTATGGGTAAGGGTAGGAGACAGGAGAAATGGGAATTATAGGGGAGGTACTCGAAAAATTATTCCTCAATTTTTCTGCCATAATCATCTCAAAATACTAACTTTTTGCAGCTCTATCCACCAAAAAGCTGGTACTTTTGTCAACTAAAAAATCCTAAAGTCTTTATCTGTCAATACTTTCATAATTAATCAGCAAGCCATAATTATAGCAGTTTTCATGTTTTTTAGAGTACAGAGATTTGGGTTTAAAGGAAGAAGGCTCATATTATCTAGGAGAGAAGGAAGAAGTTTTGGAGTCATGAAGTGAAAACCGCTATAATAATGGATGATTGATAATTAGAAATATGTCAGCCCTGCTTTATTCGTGTCAGAGTTCTTGCAACCTAACCTATTGAGCAATTCCTATAGTTTTCATTATCAATTATCCATTATCAATTATCCATTATCAATTATCCATTATTATTTATTCCCCAAAATAATTAGGCGTAAAACTCCCATGTAAACCATAAGGAATATGATGTTTTAAATGCAATCTTGCCACAGGTTTTTTATTCAAATTTCGAGCATCCAAAATCACAACATCAGACCGATGTTCCGCCGCATCATACATCAACATCAATAACCAACCATCATCCTCATTTACCCCATTCGGAAAAGGAACAAATAAAGGTTCTCCTGCAAAACCTCGTGGTGCAAAACTAAAAACTTGACGTTCTCCTGTTTGCCAATCAATCTTTAATATTGCTTGTAAAGGAGCATTTCCACTTGCTTGTTCTGCAACTCCAATAAATAAATATTGATAAGCTTCTCCCAGATTATTTGGATTTAAAGTTGGAAACTCACAACAACGACTTTCAACTAATTTATGTTCTACATTTTCCGTGGAAAAATCAATCTTAAATCGCCATAACTGACCTTCTGGAATTGAGTCAAAATCTATCTCACGAAAATCATCACCTAAGTCAATTTGTGAGAAAGATTTATAACAAATAGAATCTACATAAATTTCCCCATCCTTTTCCCAAGCATTAGCATGATGAAATACAAAACAAGGTTTAGTTTCCAAAATTTTCATGGCTTTACTACCATCACGAGGAATTACAATAATCTGTGTTGATTTATTAGGAGAAAACTCCAAACATTGACCAGCACCTCGCAATCCCAGTAAGAAAGGAATAGGATTCAAAGTAACAGGATTTTGGAAAAAGATACAGTAATTTGGTGTAATTGCCATATCGTGTAAAAAGGCAAAACCAGGAATCGAATGAGAGTAACGTTTGAGTAATTTTCCCTGACTATTAAATTCAAAAATAGTGATGGTACTTGATGAACCAGGTTTGACAGAAAAATTAACTAAAACATCCCCTTTCCCATTCTTTCCTTTCTCAATTCTAGGGTGAGCAGAAAAAGCTTGACCAGATTGTAAAATTCCATCTAAATCCTCAATTCCAATAGTTTCTAAATTATTTGGATTTAAATGATGAGGTTGTGATCCTTCCCACAAAGCCAAAAGTTTATCGCCCCAATAAAGAATGCCAGTATTGGCAATATTTTTCTTCTTCAAATCGAAAATATTAGCTAACCAACCTCCTGGTTTTTGAGTACCAAAAACACCTCGATAGAGAATTTTTCCTGCTGCTTTTTCTGCCACATAACCTTCCGTTTTGACGAACTTATTTCGGAAGTGGGCACGACCATTTTTAAAACTTATTGCACAAACCATTCCATCCCCATCAAAAGGATGAGCAATAGATTCACCATTAATATCTAATAAACCTGGTCCGTTGCGGAAAAAAGTACCATTCAAATCCTCTGGTATTTCACCTTCTATATCATCAATCCAATAATCATATTCGTTCGGTTGAGATTCATATCCTCCTTTCCAATCTTCACGAGTATAAGAT
>NZ_LGSU01000778.1 GCF_002260545.1 Hydrocoleum sp. CS-953
AAATAAATATATTAGGCGATCGCGTAGCTCTCATTGATACAACTGCCACTACTCTTAACTCTTCATCCGGTGGAAGTGATGGAGGAAGTATTTCCCTCACCGCACAAAGTGACATTAATACAGCAAATCTTTTTACCGTTTCGCAAGGTGGAAGTGCAAGAAATATAAATATTACTAGCCTTAACGGTGGTGTTGACACTACCAATGGCTCCGTTGAGTCTACTTCCTTCTTTGGGAATGGAGTAAGTCTTAATATATCTGCCTTTGGAGATATTAATATAGCAAGAATGGTTACAGGAAGTAGGAAAGGTGATGGTGGTAATATCACAATTAATAGCCAGAATGGTGCTGTTAATAGTACCAGTGATCTCGGCCTCTCTAGTTTATTTGGTAATTGAGGAAGTCTTAATATATCTGCTTTTGGGGATATTAAAACAGAATCTGTTGATTCGTTCTCTGCTAGTGGTAATGCTGGTAATGTGACGATGAACAGTCGCACTGGTTCAATTAATATGGGATTTATTGATTCTCAATCATACGGAAATGGCAATGCAGGAAATATTTCTCTTACTGCTGAGGGTGATATCTACACAGGCGATCTTTTTACAAGTACATCTGGCAGTGGTAGAGGGGGAAATATTAGTCTGATATCTCGCAATGGTGCAATCAATACAACAGTTAATTCTACTGCTTCTGTTTCTGAACTATCCCCTGAAACTGATATTACCTCAGAAGAGATAGCTACCAGAGTTGCTGATGGTGGGGTGATACCGAATCTCCTTTCCCACTCTTCAGAAGGTATCGGAGGTGATATTAGTCTCACTGCTAAAGCTGATATTACCACATACGAAATAAATTCTTTCGGTGACAACACTGGTGGTGATGTTAATATCACCAGCACAACAGGTAATATTAATACAGACGTTATCTTCTCTACAGGAGAAAACGCACTTGGTGGAAATATTTCTATCCAAACTCAAGAACAAGGTAATATCAATATCAATCACATAGCTACTTATTCCACCAATGGTACAGGTGGTGAAGTTCTCCTTAACTCTGCTGGCAATCTCATCATCAACAATATTGCTTCTTTTGGACCAGAAAAAAGCGGTGATGTGACTATCCAAAGCAATAATGGTACTATTACTACCCGCAACATTCAAACCATCGCCGAAAATGGTATCAGTGGTAATATCGGCCTCAACACTTATGATTTTCAAGGCAATATTAATACTGCTGATATTCAGTCGATAGGCGATCGCTCGTCTGGAGAGGTAGAAGTTATCGCTGCTGATGGTTCGATAACTACTCAAAATCTTGAATCTCTCTCCAACTCTGGCGACTCGGACGATATTACAGTTAAAGCTAAAGATGACGTTCACACTGATGAAATTAATTCTACTGGTGGAGAAAATAGCGGAGATATAGAAGTTAGCAGCGATAATGGGGAGGTAAATACTGACAATATTGAATCTCGTGGCGAGTCGGGAGATTCTGGTAATATTGATATTGATGCCGAAAATGATATTAACACAGAAAATATTCGTACCCGTGGCAATAATAATAGTGGGGATATAGAAGTTAGCAGCGATAATGGGGAGGTAAATACAGACAATATTGAATCTCGTGGCGAGTCGGGAGATTCTGGTAATATTGATGTTGATGCCGAAACTGATATAAATACAGAAAATATTACTACCCATGGCAATAATAATAGTGGGGATATAGAAGTTAAGAGTAACAATGGTTTAGTTAATAGTAACGATGTGGTAAGTGAAGCAAAAATAGGAAATTCTGGGGATATTAATATTGTAGCCAAAGATAATATTAAGACTGATAATATTCGTTCTTTTGGTGGAGAAAATAGTGGTAATATTTCTGTTAATAGTGACCAAGGCTATATCAATGGCAATAATATTGAAACAATTGCCAAAACAGGAGATTCAGGTGATATTGATGTAACAGCAAAATACGATATAAATACAGATAATATTAGTTCTATTGGTGGAGAAAATAGTGGCAATATTTCTGTCACAAGTTTAGAAGATTCAGTTAATACAAAAAATATTATTAGTCAAGCCGAAACAGGTAGGGCTGGTAATATTGATATTAGTGCCAGAAATAATATTAATACAGGGGATATTACTTCTACTGGGCTTCAAGGAAGTGGGAATATTAATCTTACTACTAAAATAGGTGAAATTAGCACGGGTGAACTTTTGACAGATACCGGAATAATTAATATTAATCAACCAAACAATAATATTATTCTCCCAGCACCAAACAATCCATTTCCCATAACTCCTCCTGTAGGAAGTTCAGCTACTAATAATACTTCAGCATCAAGAATTATTAATCATACTCCACAAATACCGACAAACTTTCCCTCATTACCAACTAATAATTTAACATTACCATCCACACCACCAATCAATAATCCAGGACAAATTAACAACTTTTTCTCAACTATTTTGAATTGGGAATTAGAGAGAAAAAATGGTACAGATAAAAAATCAACTTACATTACAATAATTTCTCGAACTTCCACCAGGAGAAGGAGATATTACTTATGAATTTATTGATGGAATAATAGTAGCAAAAATGTCGCCCAAAAAATTTAATTCTAAACTGACTCGTGCTTTACTTTATTTAATTGATGAATGGTGTCAAGGTAAGGGAGAAGTATATCCAGAATTAGCAGTTAAATTAATCAGAAAAGGAAAAGATTGGATGCCTGTTCCAGAATTATTATATCTTGCTGCTGAACGTTTTCCTGAAGATTGGGAAGAAGATGTTGCTTGTTCCGTACCGCCAGATTTAGTAATAGAAATTATTTCCCCTGGTCAAACTTATGGTCAACTTAATGCTAAAGCAAAAGATTATTTAGATGCGGGTGTATTAAGGGTATGGGTTGTTGATAGTAAAGCTAGGAGTATTACAGTTTTTTATCCAGATGCACCGCCACAAACTTATATGGGAAATACTTTACTGATAGATTCTTTATTTCCAGGATTAGAGTTAACTGCTGAACAAGTATTTAAAAAAGCAGGAATTAGTAATTAAATTGTTCTCATTGGATTATAAGCCTGATCAAAATTGCTATAATTATTATTGTTCATAAGTCTTGAGATTAGACAATTCCTAAATTAATCTGGAGGTAATTATGTCAGAAAAATTAACACTTCTGCCCGATGAATATCCAGACACCAGTAATATGATTCTGGAGGATGATACTCCCTTTGATAGTTTTATTAATGAAAAACAACAACGTTTACTCACAACTGTATTTTATAGTGGTGCGGAAATACCTATAAATGTTCCTTTTATTGTTGCTGCTAATGTGGGTTTATTTTCTCATGTCCGACATTCAGGAATTGTACCGGATGTGTTTTTAAGCTTAAATATTATTGGCAGTGAAGAATGGTGGGAAAGAAATATTCGTTCTTATTTATTCTGGGAATTTGGCAAGCCACCAGATGTTGTAATTGAAATTGTTTCTCCTACTTCTGGCAATGAATTAGGAAGTAAATTAACAGACTACGCGCAGTTAAAAATTCCTTATTATGTTGTCTACGATCCATTGCAAAAACTAAGTGAAACTGTACTGCAAGTATTTCAACTTCAATTTAATTCTTATATTCCTAAAAATGATGCTTGGTTTGCGGATGTAAATCTAGGATTAACTCTTTGGAATGGTAGGTTTGAAAATATTAATGGTACTTGGTTACGTTGGTGCGATGCTGATGGGAATGTGATTAAAACAGGAGATGAAATAGCAGCAGAAAAAGATGCTGAAATATCTCAAAAGGATGCTCAAATTAAACAGGCGTTATTATTGGCAATTGAAATGGGATTAAAATTAAAATTTGGTGATGAATATGTGGGGATATTATCCGAGATTTCAGCAATTAATGATGTGAAATTATTAGAGATAATTGTTACTCAAATTCCCCAGGTTTATTCAATGGATGAATTGCGAAAACTATATTCTGAATAGTTGAAAAATGAGACACCAAAAAGTCATTGCGAGGCGGTGAAGACATAGTTAACCTTCTGGAGAAAGTTTTAACTTAGCCGAAGCAATCTCTGCGCATCCTTGAGATTGCTTCCTTCCACGGAGTGACCCTCGCCATGACACACCAAAAAGTCATTGCGAGGCGGTGAACACACAGTTAACTTTGTGGAGAAAGTGTTAACTTAGCCGAAGCAATCTCCGCGCATCCTTGAGATTGCTTCCTTATAAGGCGATCGCTCAATTTGAGAAAAACACCGTAGGTTGGGTTAAGCGACAGCGCAACCCAACACCTAACAGCAGACTTGTATTTTGTTGGGTTTCCTAAACGTCAACCCAAGCTACAAAGTTTACTTTTCCTCTTTTAACTGTTTTGCCACCTTCTCTGGATCTGTTTCTATTTCCTCGGTGTCTGGATTTAGATCAATATCTGGTTGCCATTTTTGAGCTTGCTTCAATAGAGTAATACCTAACTCAACTCTCTGATTTTCTCTGATTAATTCCCTACCTATTCGTAACAGATTTGTTGCTGCATTTAAACTGAAGTTAGAGTCAAGTTTTACTGCTTGTTGAAACTGAGAAACTGC
>NZ_LGSU01000779.1 GCF_002260545.1 Hydrocoleum sp. CS-953
CACATAAACTCAAGTTTTTCCTTTTATAAATAATCTAAATAATCTATACATCCTGATTCTAATGGCTGATTTAGAGGCTATTTGAAATTATAAAGGTAGAAAAATTGCATACTTACGAATTTTGAATTGGTGTACAAGTAGTTATGTTCCTTGGACAAAATTCAATAATTTGTAAATACTATTCATTTGAGACTCAGAATTGAAAAGGCTTTCTGTTCTCTGTTCCTTTTTGCCTAGATATATAGATAGTAAATCACGATTATCAAAGGACTACCTTAAATAAAATTGGGATATTTCCCAATCATATTATAAAGATTCGGTAAAGATTCTTCAAAATAATTGCTAATTTGATGAAGATTCGGTAAAACTACTGAGGAAATGTGTCAGTAAAGCTTTTCTTAATTTATGATGTTTACCAAGTTGAATAGTTTAACTGTTAACTAGAAAATCTTGATGGGTGTAAATCATAATGTATCAACCAATACTAATAGAAACGGCTGATTTTTGATGAAGTCCAACGTAATTACCTATTTTTTTCTTGTTAGATAAACAATGAAACCTAAATGGGCATAACCCCTAATAAATTACGAATTACAGTAGTGCATCAGTCAAGTGTGGAATAGGTAATCAAATAGTTCCAGTTCCAAGGAGCGATCAAGCGATGGGAGGTTTGGTAGGCTTTCGATAAGCATGAACATGGGCATTATGAATCAAATACAAAAAATACATATTTGTATTTTTTTGCACGTCCATAACACCAAAATAATTTATTGTGGCAATTCATGCACATTATCGCTATTCATTCAGAAATCCACTGATAATCAGAATAAATTAACAANTGAACATGGGCATTATGAATCAAATACAAAAAATACATATTTGTATTTTTTTGCACGTCCATAACACCAAAATAATTTATTGTGGCAATTCATGCACATTATCGCTATTCATTCAGAAATCCACTGATAATCAGAATAAATTAACAACACTCAACCAAAGCGAAAAAACTCCCACACTTTACTTTATGGACAACCCAAATTACTATGACTTCATCTAAATCTATGACTCAAAAAACGCAACTAACCCAAGTATCATCAGAATTACAGAACTTAACTGTAACAAAATCTCATATTGCCACTGCTGCCTCTAGTTATGCTCTGACTGACTTAGGTACACTTGGAGGCCACCTGTGTGTCGCTAAAGGTATTAACGACTCTGCTCAAATAGTTGGTTATTCAATTACCAGTAGTGGACAACGACGAGCTTTTATCTGGAGTCCCAACCAAGGTATGGAGGATATTGATACTCTTAGCGATACTTCAACCTGTGCTTATAGTATTAATGACTATGGTCAAATGGTGGGGTATTTTGTATCGGACAGTGGTCAACGGAAAGCTTTTATTTGGCATGAGACAAAAGGTTTTCAAAATATTAATACCGAAAGTAATAGTTTCAGTGAGGCTTATGGCATTAATAATTTTGGTCAAGTAGTAGGTTGTGCTATTTCCAGTGATGGTAATAGAAAAGCTTTTATTTGGGATAGCAAAAATGGTATGGAGTATATTAGTAATGGAAGTGAGATAGAAAGCATTGCCTATAGTATTAATGATTCTGGTGAAGTAGTAGGCTATTCTCTTTCCTCAGATTTTATCCTCAAAGCTTTTGTTTGGAAGAGTGACAAAGGTATCCAAGAATTACCAGGTTTTTTAGGTTCAGATATTAATATGTCTGGTCAAGTAGCTGGTTTTTATGCTGTATCTGAAGATAATAACCGAGCTTTTTTGTGGGATAGGAGTGACAAATTTCAAGACATAAGTACCATATCTGGTAATGTCAATTTACAATTTTTTGATAGCGAAGCTAATAGTATTAATAATTCTGGTCTAATAGTAGGATATTCTGACAGGATAATAAATCCAGAGCAAGAATTATGGGTTAGAAAAGCTTTTATTTGGGATAGTGTTAATCAAATGCAAGACCTAAATGATTTAACTTATACTGGTGATGATTGGATTCTCAGAGAAGCACGAGCTATTAATAATCATGGGCAAATTGTCGGATGGGGAAATAAAGGCGAAAGTCGTCATGCTTTTTTATTGACACCTATTTCTTGAGATAATAAATGGTGATTGGAGAATTTTTAATTTTTTATGTCTAATCAAAGGGTTTTAATATAACCAGGTAAACAAAAATCATTACACATTTTTCTTTAATTAAAACCATTTTACTGGAATAGTGACAGAGTAGTGGAATGAAACTTTATACAGCGCTTTTCAGATAGATGACCTCATGTCACAACCAAAATATTGTAGGGACGTTCCATGGAACGTTCCTACTATTTTTTACCTAAGTGAAAACTGCTATAACTCTGTTGATATAGTTAATTTCTCTCATAGTATTAAAACAGAAATTATTTAATTTTTAAACAAAGCAGTCGCTTCAGCTAAATGCTTCTTCAAAGTTGCCTCAGGTAGAGGACCTTGAATATGATTCCAAGGCAAAACTTGTTCTAATTCCCAATCATTAAAAACATAAAAATCTAAGTCTGGTAACTCTCCACGCAACTCCTTAAAAGCTCTTTTATAACTACCCAAAGAATCTCCATAATTTCTTACCAATTCTAATAAATAAGATAACCTTCTATCCCCTCTAGAAATTAATCCTTGAATAACTGACCATTTATAACTTTCTGGGCGAAAATCTATTCCCTTTGAACGTAATTTTTTCTCCAAAAATTTCAACCGTTTTTCTGACTGATAATTTACTCCAAACCATTGAAAAGGAGTATGAGATTTCGGCACAAAAGTGCTACAACCCAAACTTAATCTTAAACCAGGAGCAGCTTTTTTCAAAGTCAACATCATCTCAATAGTTGCATCTAAATCTTCTTCCTCTTCTCCGGGTAAACCTACCATTCCATAAAATTTTATCCCTTTTAAACCACCAGCTTTAGCATTAACAGCAGCCTCAATAATTTCCTCATTTGCCAACTTTTTATTAATAATTTTACGCAGGCGATCGCTCCCACTTTCCACAGCAATAGTAATTGACTTTGTATCACGATTAGCTAAAATTTTTGCCAGTTTTTCTGTCACAGTATTTGTTCTAACTGATGCAATACTCAACCGAATATCATCATATTTTGACTGATTCAAATAATCTAATAAACTGTTAAATTCTGGATGTTGAGTTACCGAAGCACCCAATAAACCCAAACGTTTTGTGACAGTTAATCCCTTTTCAATTGCCGGAATAAGAGAGGCTTCTAAACTAGCACTTCTAAAAGGTAAAGTCAGATAACNGTATTTGTTCTAACTGATGCAATACTCAACCGAATATCATCATATTTTGACTGATTCAAATAATCTAATAAACTGTTAAATTCTGGATGTTGAGTTACCGAAGCACCCAATAAACCCAAACGTTTTGTGACAGTTAATCCCTTTTCAATTGCCGGAATAAGAGAGGCTTCTAAACTAGCACTTCTAAAAGGTAAAGTCAGATAACTTGCCAAACAAAAACGACACATTTCTGGGCAACTTCTCACGACTTCTACCATAAAAATATTTTCCCAAGCTGCCTTTTCAGTAACAACAGTTGAAGCAGATAGAGTATTACCTCGATAAGTTTGTTTTTGCACAATAGGAGGAATATCTTTATCTATAGGTTCAATAGATTTAATCGCACCATCGGTACTTTTATAAGTTACTTGATAAAGACTAGGAATATAAACCCCAGGCACTTTAGCTAAATGTTTGAATTGTTCTTGTTTTTCAGCACCTCTAACTTCTTTATAAGCATTAATAAAATTCCCCAATAAATTTTCCCCATCTCCCAACAAAATTACATCAAAAAAATCAGCAAAAGGTTCTGGGTTTGCCGTTAAAACAGGTCCGCCACCAAATACTATTGGATAATTTTCACCTAAACGATTTTTCGCTCTAATGGGAATTTCCAGAGACTCTAGAATACTTAAAATATTGACATAATCAAGTTCCCAGGAAAGAGAAAAACCAAATAATTCTGGTTGTTGTGGGAGAGGTTCATTAATATCAGTAAATAACCGACTAACTTGTAAATCAGAACGCATTGCTAAAGTTGCCCAAACAATCTGATAACCAAGGCTAGTTATGCCCACACTATATTCATTAGGAAAAGCAAAAATCATCGGAATAGCATTAGATTCAGGGATAGCTGGAGTGAAAAGCAAACTTTCAGTATTAAAGAGATTATTAGACATATTTAAACAGTTATTAGTTTTAAACAGTTATCAATTATTAGTTATTAGTCAAAGAAGTTTTCAGGTCAATGAACCACATATAGCAATTCCCAAAAAGAGTGAGGTACAAAATTCTACGCTTTAGGCAATAGGCAATAGGTAACAGGCAATAGGGAACAAAGAAGAAATATAAAACTGTACCTTACTAACCTGAGAAACGCTATAACTAAATAAGTTGTAATTTAATCGTAGGGGTTTGGTCTCCAAGCCCAATACCTAGCAATTTTTAGGTCAATGAACCACATAAAAAAATAATAATTTTGTAGTTGCATAAAAAGTCCCTACTGTATTTTACCCAAATAAAAACCGCTATATAATATAGC
>NZ_LGSU01000078.1 GCF_002260545.1 Hydrocoleum sp. CS-953
CTATTGCGCAATACGCAATAAAAAGGAGGGAAAAATTTTTACCCTCCACCTTCGGGAGCTTCAGCAAATGAAAAGACTATTGTGCAATATGCAATAAAAGAGAAAAATTTCACAATCATCTAAAATAGAGATTGCTACTCTGCGAGAAGGCTTCGCCTACGGCTAGCTCAACTCTTTCCCATTAAACTTGAGTCTAATACCACCGCCTCGCAATGACAGCCACAGATTTTTTTCTACCCAATACTTCTGACTTTTGAATTTTGAATTTTGAATTTTGAATTTTGTAGCAATGACAGCCACCGACTTTTTTCTACCCAATACTTCATGACTTTTGACTTCTAACTTCCAACTTCAAAAAACCCCACCGCCTCAATAACAGCCTCCAGAGCGATCGCCACATGAGTCCAATGAGTCCCCCCCTGACAAAACACCACATAAGGTTCCCGCAAAGGTCCGTCAGCCGAAAACTCAGAAGTAGACCCATCAATAAAAGTACCACCCGCCATAACCAACTGACTCTCATATCCAGGCATCGGCGCCGGCACCGGATCTAAATAAGACCCCACAGGCGAAAATTGCTGAATAGCTCGACAAAAAGCAATTAACCTCTCCGGGGAACCCAACTTAACCGCCTGAATAACATCCCGTCGTTTTTCCAGAGGCAAAGGATTAACCGGATAACCCAACCTATCAAAAACATAAGCCATCAAATGATTACCCTTCATCGCCTCTCCCACCATTTGTGGAGCCAAAAACAAACCCTGAAACAACAACCTATTTTGCTCAAAAGTCGCCCCCCCACTACTACCAATACCAGGAGCAGTCAACCGACAACTCGCAGCCTCCACCAAATCAGCCCTACCTGCTACATACCCCCCCGCCATAACAATAGTGCCACCAGGATTTTTAATCAAAGACCCCGCCATTAAATCCGCTCCCACCGCCATCGGTTCCCGGTCCTCAATAAACTCCCCATAACAATTATCCACAAAACAAACCGTTTCAGGATTTTGTCGCTTAACAATCTTGACAATTTGCTCAATATCTGCAATAGACAAACTAGGTCGCCAAGAATAACCACAAGAACGTTGAATCAAAACCAGACGAGTCCTTTCAGTAATCCCAGACTCCAACCCCTGCCAATTTATCGTCCCAGTTTCCGTCAGAGGTAACTCCCGGTAACTAACGCCAAATTCCTTCAAAGAACCTTGACCTTCCTCCCTCAGACCAATTACCTCCTCCAAAGTATCGTAAGGAGAACCAACAACAGACAACATTTCATCCNCCCTGCCAATTTATCGTCCCAGTTTCCGTCAGAGGTAACTCCCGGTAACTAACGCCAAATTCCTTCAAAGAACCTTGACCTTCCTCCCTCAGACCAATTACCTCCTCCAAAGTATCGTAAGGAGAACCAACAACAGACAACATTTCATCCCCTGGCCTCAGAGTCCCAAACAAAGCACAAGCGATCGCATGAGTTCCCGAAACAAATTGGACTCTTACCGCTGCTGCCTCAGCCCCCATAATCTCAGCAAAAACCTTGTCCAAAGTCTCCCGTCCCAAATCGTCATGTCCATAACCAGTCACTCCAGAAAAATGATGGACACCTACTCGGTGATGACGAAAAGCGTCTATTACCCGTCTAAGATTTTTTTTGACCAAGCCATCAATTTCCGAAAATATGGGAAATAGCTCTTGTTCTGCTGCTTGTAGATATTCAATGCTATTCATATTTATTTTTTATTTATTTAATTAATTAATTTGTTTTATTTGTGATATGCTAAACAAAGTGTAAATTTTTGTTAATACTCAAATTCACAATAAAATCTAAATTTCCTTTGTCAACAAAGAATGAACTTAGATTTTCAGACTGTACTTTTTAATGAAACTTGTTTCATTAAAAAGCTATAACAATTTTGAGGTAGATACACTCAATAAAAAAAGCAGTGTTTAGCTTAATGTAAACATAGTAATTGACTTTTTTTTATTAATCAAATCTTTATAG
>NZ_LGSU01000780.1 GCF_002260545.1 Hydrocoleum sp. CS-953
ACCTATAGTATTCGAGTGGAAACTACTGACTCTGTTGGAGGAACTTTCCAGAAGGCATTTACTGTCAAAGTTAACAATCTTGTGGAGTAAGGGGTAAAAACAGAAGTTGAAATCTTACCTAAATATCCTCAAACCTACTTTTTTTCAAATTTTTTAGTTGTAAATGGCAAAGCAAAAGTTATCCGAAAATTTGTATTTAGTATACATTTTATAATAAGCGCCTAGATTACGCCTAAATAATTCCCATGTTTTTTCTGGGTCAGGATTTCGATATGGCGTAAATCCATTTTCTCCGTAACCAATACTATCTGGTGGAATTTTTTTACTATAAGCTACAGTTTCTGTACTTGGTAAAAACGCATTTAAAGACAAGCTAATATTCAGTAAATCTGTTGAGGAAATATGACGTTTTTCTAATCTATTTTCGGAAAAGTTCGCTCTATTTTTTAATAATGTATCAAACATGAAAAAATCTAACCCAAGAATAATTAAATCTAACTCTTTCTGGTTAGCGAACACATGTTCTATATAAGGTCGTAACTCATAAATATTAGCACTATTAAGTCCTAAATTATAAACAGGTTGCTCGTTGTTAAATGCTGGATGATTAGGATCTAAACCTTGTTTGGTTATAGATGAACCGATCAAAACTGTTACAGGTTTTATTCGAATAATATCAATTGCTTTGTTGAGGCGATCGGTATTATCTTTCCGAGGTTTTAAATGATTTATTCCTAAGAAATTCGGAGTATTAAACACATCATAAGGATCGACAAAAATATTGAATACTCCTACTGTAACTACAGGGAAAAATACTGACAGTAAAAATATCCAATTATATCGGCGATATTTTCTTTTATTTCCCACAATTTTTTCTGATTTTTTGGGATATAAAGGTTGAGAGGAAGTAGAACTAAGTTGATTATTGGTACTCATACTTTTTTCTAAAAAAACTAAAATTGGAAGTAGAGAAACTCAGAAACACGATTCAGCGATAATAAAGCTAAACTTGTCAAAACACCAATCCAAACTGCCCACCACCAAGTAGGTTTTAATTTTGCCAAAATTTCCTGAGTATTAGGTAGGAAACTTACAGAAAAAGTTAAACCTATTAAACCCAAAATTGAGAAAATTTTACTCCCCCAAAGTTTTGGCCAATAAGTCATCTCTGACCAAGATTTAAGCTGAAAACCAAAAGTAGTTAACACAGATAATTTTCCTTGAGCTTCCCCTGGTATAAATACTCCCTTCAGACCTGCCATTGTCTGTAAAATTTCTAAACCATCCTGAATATTTTGCGCTCTAAATAAAACCCAACTAACAATAACAGCAACAAAAGTAATTACCCATGCCAATACTTTCGGCATGGGAATATTTAACTTTCGCCAACCATGATTTATACATAAATATGTACCGTGTAAACCTCCCCAAATTACATAAGTCCAACCTGCACCATGCCATAATCCACCTAACAGCATTGTTGTCAAAAGATTACTATAACGACGCACTTCTCCACGACGACTTCCACCTAGGGGAATATATAAATAATCTCTCAGAAAATTAGATAAAGTAATATGCCAGCGTCGCCAAAAATCACTAATAGAAGTAGCCTTGTAGGGAGAGTTAAAATTAATCGGTAATCTAATATTAAACATCAACCCCAAACCTATCGCCATATCAGAATAACCAGAAAAATCAAAATATAGTTGAAAAGTGTAACTTAAAGCTCCCACCCAAGCTTCAATAAAACTCAACTCAGAAGCATTATTAAAAGCTAGTGCCACCCAGGGCGATATAGTGTCAGCTATCAAGACTTTTTTACACAACCCCAAACTAAAAAGACTTAAACCCAAAGCCATATTTTTCTGGGAAAAAATAAAATTACGCAATTGACGAAATTGAGGAATAAGTTCATCATGGCGTAAAATAGGTCCGGCAATTAATTGGGGAAAGAAAACCACAAAGAAACTATAAGTGAGTAAATCGTAATTCGTCTCTCTTGTTTCCCCACGATAAGCATCTACTAAATAAGCTATCTGAGTAAAAGTATAAAAAGAAATTGCCAAAGGTAAAATAATTTGCCCAGCATTCAAATTTGTAGAAACTACCGAATTAACAGTATCTAGGAAAAAGTTCGCATATTTATAATAGGAAATTATTGCTAAATTAACAGCTATACCTACCCAAAGTAAAACATTTGCTCGCTTACTTTCCGGTTTAGCCTCAGCAATAAATTTCCCCATTTGAAAATTCCACAAAATTGAAATTATCAACAGAGGTAGATAAGCAACATTCCAATAACCATAAAAAGCAAAAGAACTAGCCGTCAACCAAACCTTAGCAGCCTTAATTAAACCAAACTTGGTTAAAACAAAGAATATAATCAGAGTTAAAGNATAAAAACATAAGAGTTAAATAACATACCTAATCAATTCCTCCATCAATATTTTTTGCCTCATCTCAACCAGATTTTTTCTCACACTTTTCTTGTACCCATAACTAGAACTCCGCCAAACCTTAGCAGCCTTAATTAAACCAAACTTGGTTAAAACAAAGAATATAATCAGAGTTAAAGGTAAAAAACCAAATATAAAAACATAAGAGTTAAATAACATACCTAATCAATTCCTCCATCAATATTTTTTGCCTCATCTCAACCAGATTTTTCCTCACACTTTTCTTATACCCATAACTAGAACTCCGCCAAACCTTAGCAGCCTTAATTAAACCAAACTTGGTTAAAACAAAGAATATAATCACAGTTAAAGGTAAAAAACCAAATATAAAAACATAAGAGTTAAATAACATACCTAATCACCTTCTCCCTAAATATCTTTTTGCTCATCTGAACAAGATTTTTGCATCACACTTTTCTTTTCCACCGTTTGTGTTTCACCAGGTGGTACAGTTCTCTCCTCCATAAAGAAAATATCCAAACTTTCTAATTTTTCCGAACCTTCATTCTTTTTATTCCATTCACGACAAACATAATCTGCATAATAAGGATAAAGTTTTTTTCCAATCGCTCGATTTAAAGTTAGAAAATAACTCCGCCACTGCATATTTTTATAAAGCCTATTAAATTGTTTCATTGTAGGCTTATCCCAACTTACAGACTCTCCTTTCTCATATAAAACATCAACCTCTTTCCCATTTGTCAACTTACCAGGAATAACGTGCCAACCATCATCTCTTGGTGGAGCGGGTGCAAAAATACTCCAAGATTGGTCTAACTTTGTGAGCTTACCAAAAACATCTAACTTTTGAAAAGTCTTACGTCGAAATAACTTGTGGAGTGTAGCTATAGAATCCTGCTTTTGTACTTTTCTTCTTTGATAAGTTTGCGTCACAAAACCTTTGACATTCCAAGTCAAAGTGTATATAAGCAGTAAAAATACAACAATATTTAAACCTCGATAAGGACGTATATCTAAAGGACGAAATTTAAAAGGTTTAGTAAAATTTCCCGCTAATTTTCTATTATTGGCAATAGTTTCATAAAATTTCGTTCCTAGAGGTATTATTGGTGGCAAACCCATCACAAAAGCCAAAGGTTTAAATATAGGAGACAAACTAAATACATAAACCAAAGCCTCCCATTTAAAACGTCGATTTTCTTGCCAGTCTACCACCACCCAAGAATTTTTCTCCTGCATATCAGCATAGATAGACTCATCAGTTTGACAAGTAGTTATCGGTGTTCCTGGCAAAATCAAAAAAGTGCGTAGGAGATAAACAACCTTCTTACAAAATCCACAGTCTTTATCATAATAAATCTTTAATCCTTGCCGTTCATTTGTCTTAATTTTTTCCTGCCAATTATCCCATACTGCTGTAGGAATCAAAGCAAACCAACTAACAATACTTAAAAAGGGAAATATTCCCAGAGTAAAACACAAACCAAAACTAATATGTAAAAGAATAAAAGAAACAACAGAAACGGAACGGAAAAACGTAATTGCAAAAGGAATAAAAATCATAAAAGGTCCTAACCATTCAAACCAAAGAGCTGCCCAGGTTAGTAACTTTAATATAGGCTGAGGAAAACTTAGTAAAAATTGCCCAAATGCCGTAGCATAGCCATCAAAACTCAGAGCATAATAAACCGCATCTCCATCAGGCCACCAAATCTCACTTTTTGTCTTATAAGCTGCTGAACCTGCATAAATCAGAACCATTTGGATCATAAATGCCACAGTAGCAGCAGAAGCAATACGCTTAGGTAACTTTTCTGTTGAAGAATTAAGAGCGCTATCTATTGAATAATTTGCTCCTAAAGGTAAAAACATTGCCCAGAAAAGTAGAGCGCGTAGTACATGGTCAGCAGCAAAAATTAGGACTGGGTTTCTATTATGAATAGAAATAATAAAAGCCCACATAGCAATAGTTGCTAATCTCGTTCGATATCCTACTAGCAAAGCTATAGCTATTAATCCTGCAAATAAGAAAATTAAACCCTGTACAAAAGGTTCACCACTAATTGAATTAATTGACCAATGAAAAGGATCTGAAATTTCCTTAAGTAATGTCCGAGGCATTACTCCTGCATCACTATAATGAGCGGTTAAATCTGTAGCACGAATAATTAATTCGACAATAATTATTAATGCT